>SVRO01000083.1 GCA_015064795.1 Oscillospiraceae bacterium
CCGTATTCTCGGCATGGAGGAAAAGCCGCAACACCCGCAGTCAAATTGGTGCTGTCCGCCCTTCTATTATTATACGAGGGAGGACGCGCGGCTGGTAAAGGTGGGGATCGAAAGCGGCTGCGGTACCGATGCGCCGGGCAGTTATATTGCATGGCTTTCAGCACAGACCGTGGTTCACGCGATGGAGATGCCGGGCAAGCGCTATGACATCGGAAACTTGGAAAGCTACGAAAAGGTAAAGGCAGAATACAGAGGAATTACCGAATAAAAGGAGAAGAAGCCATGGAGCAGAGAATGGAGACCATACTTTTTGCATCGCTTCGCTCTGCGATTCGTGGCGACAAGTTGACCGACGCGGAGTGCGCCTGCTTCTTGGAGGAGCAGCTTCCCTCGCTTTTTGCGATTGCCAAAAAGCACGACGTTTTGCACCTGCTGTTTGTTGCTTTGAAGCAAAACGGTCTGCTGAGGGAGGAGTATCCTGAGGCTGAGAAAGCACTTTTCTCTGCTATGTTCCGCTACGAGCAGTTGGATTACGAATACCGCGAGCTTTGCGAGGCATTTGAGGCGGCGGAGATTCCCTTCGTGCCGCTGAAGGGCTCGATTTTGCGCGCGTACTATCCGGAAGCGTGGATGCGGACGAGCTGTGATGTGGATGTTCTCGTGCGTCGTGACGATCTGGAGCGTGCCATTGCATATTTGGTGCAAAAGCTGAAATACAAAGAGACCGAGCGGGGAACGCACGACGTTTCGCTTTTCAGCACTACAGGGGGACACGTGGAGCTTCACTTTGATCTGGTAGAGGAGGAATATGCCCAAAACGCGATCGACGTGTTGCGTGCAGTTTGGGAGGATGTAACGCCATGCGAAAATCGGCGTTATCAATGCAAGATGAGCGACGCGTTTTTCTACTTTTACCATATCGCGCATATGGCAAAGCACTTTGAAAACGGCGGTTCGGGCATTCGCTCGTTTATCGATCTTTGGATCCTTGAAGGTTTGGAGGGGGCAGATGCTCAAAAGCGTGACGCACTTTTGGAAAAAGGCGGACTTCTTACCTTTGCAAGTCACGCAAGGCGACTTTGTCGCATGTGGTTTGAGGGAGAGGAGCACGACGCGCTTCTTTTGCAGATGCAGCGCTTTCTGTTGCACGGCGGTGTTTACGGTACATCGGATAGCCGCGTGGCACTGCGGCAGAAGAAACGGGGGGGAAAATTTGGCTATCTGATCTCTCGCATTTTTATTCCATTCGCCAAGCTTAAGCGTTATTATCCCATTCTCGAAAAGCACCCGTGGCTGATGCCGGCTATGCAGGTCAGACGGTGGTTTATGCTCTTTAAGCCCGACGTGGCCAAGATGGCAAGGGCCGAGCTTGCGGCCAACCGCACCATGAGTCAAAAAACAGCCGACAAGATGGCTACCTTTTTAGATGACGTGGGGTTGGGACAGAGGCAATAAAATGCGTCCGAGTTGTGAAGTGAACCCAAAATAGTTCACAGAAAATAAAAGGCGCAACAAAAACAGGGAGAGGAAAGGATCTCTTCCTGTTTTTGATTCTTGAAGTATTGTAAAAAAACCACCAATCTTCAATAAGTAGTAGATATTCTTCAAGATACTTTCTTAAAATCTCTGCTTTAATTTCTTCTGAATAATTTTTGTCCTTGTTTTACCATAACAAAAAACACCTCCTATGGTACCATTATACCATAAGAGGTGTTGCGTCTTTTTATTTCTGTGAACGATTTAGGGTTCACTTCGATTTGCAATAGCTATTTTGAATGATAAACGCTTATTTGGCCTTCGTAAGTGTGATAAGACCGATCTTGATGGTCTTGTTTCCGTCCTCGTCCTTGCCCTCAGCAAAGCTCTGTGTTCCGCTAAACTTTTTGGCATCGTCCTCGGCGTCTCCCGTAAAGGTAATCGTGATCGACTGCGTACCGTCGGCTGCCTCGGCGATCTCATAGGTCCCCTTAGACTCCGAAGTGCTGGTAAAGCCTGCAACGCCGGCGGTGGTGGTGATCGTCACGTTCTTGCCGCTGAAGGTCATGGAAACCTTTCCACCAAGGAAAGAACCGCCTGCCTCGGCTGAATAAGTACCCGAAAGCGTCTTCGCACAGGAAGCAAATACAAAGCAAACGAGTACGCATGCCATTACGAGAGAGAGTATCTTCGTCATTTTTTTCATTATGTCTTCATCCTTTCTTGTCAAGCTGTGACAGTATTAGTATACACGAAAAAGCCCGTTTTGTCAAGAAAAACCCCGATTTTTGATCGGGGTTTTTGCGTTATTCTTGAATGTTTTCGCGCAGGATGACCAGATGTCCGTCCTGCGTGTTGGCTGACCAAATAATGTGACGGGGACATTTGTCGATACACTTATCACACCCTACGCACTTATCGTAGTCGATCGACGCCACGAATCCGTTCACGTGGATCGCGTCGTATTCGCAAGCCTTCTCACAAAGCTTGCAGCTGATACAACCAACGTCGCACTGCTTACGTGTCACCGCGCCCTTCTCGACCGACATGCACCCCACCCAGTGTCTGCTGTTGTACGGGATCAGCTTAATGATTCCCTTGGGGCACGCGTGCGTACAAACGCCGCAGCCCTCGCACTTCTTATAGTCTACGACGGCAACACCCTCGACCACCGAGATTGCCTCGAAGGGACAGGAGGCCACGCAGGTGCCAAGACCGATACATCCGTTGGGACAAAGCTTATCCCCGCCCGCCAGCTTGGTGGCCGAAATACAGTCTCGGGCTCCCTCGTAAATATATTTTTTCTTGGCAAATTCCGCCGTACCCGAGCACATGACCTGCGCGCGCATACGCTCGCGTTCCGTGACCTCAACGCCCATGATGGCGCCAATGCTCTTTGCCACTTCAGCACCGCCTACCGTACAGGCGTTGGGATTTGCCTCACCCTTGACGATGGCCTCGGCCAGCGCGCCACAGCCCGAATAGCCGCAGCCGCCGCAATTCGCGCCCGGCAGACATTCCTGCACCTTTGGCACTCTTTCATCCACCTTGACCTCAAAGATCTTGGCGGCGACCGCAAGCAGTACACCAAAGACTAAACCAAGTCCCGCAAAAATCAGGACGGGAAACAAAACATCAGATAATTGCATTTTCTCCCCCTCCTTAAAAACTGAGACTTGTAAAGCCCGAAAAGGCCATGGCGAGAAGTCCTGCCGCGATCAGCGTCATGGGAAATCCGCGAAAGGCTCTCGGAGGTCTTGCAGTAGCCACTCGCATACGAACACCCGCAAACACCACGATGGCAAGCGTAAAGCCAAGTGCGGCGGCAAAGCCAAAGCAGATCGACTCGATCAGACTATAATCATTCTGAATATTCAAAAGTGCCGAGCTGAGAACCGCACAGTTGGTGGTGATCAGGGGAAGATAGATACCCAGCGCACTGTAAAGCGAGGGGATAAACTTCCGAAGGAACATCTCAATAAACTGCACGAGTGCCGCAATTACCAAAATAAAGGCAATGGTCTGCAAATACTCCAAATGGAAAAGAACCAGAAGCCGATATACAAGCCACGTTACTGCGCTGGAGAGCGTAATAACGAAGGTGACGGCCATACCCATACCGAAGGCAGTATCGGGCTTTTCGGAAACACCGAGGAAGGGGCAGCAGCCGTAAAACTTGGCAAAAATGAAGTTTTCCACCAGCACGGCGCCAAACATCATAAGTAAGATCTCGCCAAAGCTCATACCAATTCCTCCTTTTTCTCGGTTTGTGGCAGGTTATTTTTCTTGGGCTCCACCTTCATCAGCTTCTCCAAACGCTTTTTATCGTCGATCGTGTTGCGTATCTTCTGCACGACTGCAATGACGAGTCCGAGCGTCAAAAAGGCACCGGGAGGCGAAACCATGATCATAACGGGGCTGTAATGACCGCCGAAAATGTCAATGCCCATGAAGGTACCTGCGCCTACGACCTCACGAATGGTGGCAACGATAACCAGGGCAAAGGTGAAGCCAAGGCCCATCGCAATACCGTCCATCGCCGAGGGCAGAACCTTATTGCGCGAGGCAAAGGCCTCGGCACGTGCCAAGATGATGCAGTTGACCACGATCAGCGGAATGAAAAGACCAAGTGCCTGATATAGCGAATAAAAATACGCGCGCATGATCAGCTCAACCGCCGTAACGAAGCCCGAAATGATTACGATAAAGGCCGCAATACGTACCTGCGACGGAATGAACTTTCGAAGAAGCGAGATGAAAATATTGGAGCAGATCAGCACCGCCGTGGCGGCAGCCCCCATACCGAGTGCATTTTCCACCGAAGTAGTAGTAGCCAAAACAGGACACATACCGAGAAGCTGAACGAGTACGGGATTATTGTCGAGAATCCCCTCTTTCAGTTGTCGAAAAAAGTTTGCTATTTTACTCATATTTCTGCCCTCCTTTACGCCGCGGGAAGCGCATAAAGCGCCTCACTTGCTCGCTCAATGGCCGCATGAACCGCATTCGAGGAGATCGTAGCACCGGAGATTGCCGTAATGTCGGCACCGGGGCGCTTGGAGATCGTGAGGCCATCCGAATGTCCGTTATACTGCGACAGATGATCTGCGTTGCTTACCTTTGAGCCAACGCCGGGGGTCTCGGCGTGCGATACGATGGAAACACCGCGAATGGTTTTGTCAGGATGATAACCTACCATAATATCCATATTGCCGCCAAAGCCCTTGCCGACTACGTTCACGCAGTAACCGACCGTTTCGCCGTTTACGCTTACGGTATAAATATCCTTGATGTCATCTCCCAAAGCACCGTCGTAGACCGTAAGCTCAAGCTTCTCGCCCTCGCCGATCTCAAAAACCGTTGCCATTGACTGACGAATCTCGCGGTCGAGATTTGCCTGGTATGCACCAAGCGTCACGGTATACACAAAAGAAACAACACCCGCAATCACAGAGCAGATCAGAAGAAGCTTTAAGGCAACGACCGCCATGTTTTTTATGTAACTCTTATTTTCCACGCTTTGCACCTCCGAACACACGGGGCTTTGTCAGCCTGTCGATATACCACACAAGCGAGTTCATCACGAGGATGGCAAAGGACGCGCCATCGGGATAACTGCTGTAGCGGCGGAAGAGTACGGTGATAAGACCGCATCCGATACCGAAGATCACTCGTCCGTGCTTGGTGATGGGACAGGTCACATAGTCGGTTGCCATAAAGACAGCACCAAGCATGAGACCACCCGAGAAAAGCTGTATCATCATCGCATTCAGATCGAACATTGTTCCGTTTCCACCGGGGACCAGCAACGCAAAGAGTGCCACCGTTCCGATATAGCAAACGGGAATGTGCCACGTGATCACACGGCGGACGATCAGATAAATACCGCCAAGGATCAAAAGCGCTCCCGAGATCTCACCAACACATCCGCCCGTTCGACCGAGGAACATATCGAGGATGGTCGCACCGCCCGTCGTTCCGCTCTCTGAAAGAGAGGCGAGAGGTGTAGCGTAAGCAACGGCATCCACACCCTCACCGACCCATCGTGGCACGGTGAAGGTCGCCATCTGATCCGACCACGAGAGGAACAGGAAGACACGCGCCGCAAGCGCGGGGTTGAGAAAGTTCTTTCCAATACCGCCAAAAAGCTGCTTGACCACCACGATGGCAATAAAGGAACCAACGATGGGAAGCCAAAACGGC
>SVRO01000084.1 GCA_015064795.1 Oscillospiraceae bacterium
CATACCCATGCGAGAAAAGTTTTCGCCCAGCCTTTTTTCAAAAGGCTGGCGGGTTCCAAGGGCAGAGCCCTTGGCGTCCCCACCGATAAATCAAAATTTGAAATTCATTACAAAAAGTCCGCCGAACATTCGGCGGACTTCCTTGTTATTCTTTTTATTTACTTTTTATCTCATTCCAAAGTGTAAAGCCGAGAATGAGGCTACCGCCCACCACCTGCCAGAGTGTCATGGGCTCACCGAGAAGCGCGACCGAGACCAGCACCGCGACCAAGGGGTCGATGTAGCTGAGAATGGCCGACTCTTGCCCTGGCAGCTCCTTGAGTGACGAAAAATACAGACAGTAAGTCACGCCCGTGTGCAAAAGACCGACGACAAGAAGATATCCCCACCTCACACCGTCAAGCGAAGTAAGCGTAAAGCCGCCTGTCATAAGAACGTAGGGCAAAAGAACCACGACAGCGGAAAGAAACTGCAAAAAGGTTCTTTGAAGCCCCGTCACGTTCCGAATAAATTTGTTGAGAATCACCACCGTAGCGTAAAAAACGGCTGCCGAAAGTCCAAAGAGAATGCCGACAAGATTGCTTCCTGCTCCGCCGTTCGCGCCGACGATCAGCACAAGTCCCAACGTAGACATACCAAAGCAAAGGATCTGCTTGCCGCCCAGCCTTTCCTTAAAAAGAATGGGACAAACCGCCGTCACGATCACGGGAGCAAAATAATAGCTGAGCGTCGCAACCGAGACAGTAGTATATTTATAGGCCTCAAACAGTAAGATCCAGTTGATACCCATAGCCGCTCCCGACACAAAAAGCAAGAGAAGCTCTTTTTTCAGTTCGGCAAAGTGGATCCTCTGCCTGCCGACCAACAACACCCCGCCAAGCAAAAGCACCGCCAATATCGCGCGATAGAGCGCAAGCTCACCCGAGGGAACGCCGATACGCCGCACAAAAAGCCCGATGGTGCCGAACACGGCCATCGACGCGATCAGCATCAGACGATATCTCGTTTCCTTTTTCATATGTATACCTCAAGAAAGCAATCATAGGGTTCGGATATCTACTATTACCCTAGGGTGACAGTAGATATCCGAACCCGCTGTCACTTGCTCTTTTTGGCGCTTTTTGCGCCGATCTCACTCGCAAGGTCTTGCTCGCCAAACGCCATTTTGGTTCGATAATGTCAAAAGCGAGCTGCGCCCTTTGCAAAATTTCCCGAAAGGCTTTCAAAGCTCGATTTCCAGCCCGTCAAACGCGACCGCTATGTCATGCTCCGCCATTTTTTCGGTAAGCAGAGCATGCGAGGTGTGAAGCGTGCGCGCCATATGGCTGATCACAAAGCGCTTTACGTATTTTTCAAGACTTGCCTTCATCTCGATCACCATATTCAAGTTATTATGCTCAAAAATGCGATAGTCACCGCGTCGCTCGCCCACGGTCGCGTCCAAAACCGCAAGATCGACGCCGCCATTCTTGATCGCGATCACTTCATCGTACATCAGCCAAGCACCGTCAAGGCCGTAAAAGAGACGCTTTTCGCCGTCCGAAACGATAAAATGTACCGCGTTCTTGCAGGTGGCGTGATTGGCCGCAAGTGCCGTGACGGTATATTTTCCAACCGTTTTTTCCTCGCCTGCGCTCAGCGGATAAAAGCAAGCACTTTTTAAACTGTCAACCGTAGCCTGACAGTAATGGTCACCGTGCCGATGCGTATTTAGGATATAGCGAATATCCTCCACACACTTACCAAAGACTTGCAACGCGTTCGGCACATCGGAACCGGGATCAATGAGGAGGCAATCGTCGATAAGGAGCGCGGAATTGCGGCGAAAGCCCCCCATGTCCTTATGTTCCTTGAAGCTCCAATCGGCCGCACCTGTGCCCAAAAAGGTGATTTTCATAGCCTTACCTCCCTTTCTCTTTATATTTTTATTATAACACACTTCCCTTGCTTTTTCAAGCAGTTCGGCAGAGAAATTTGACAGCCTCTCCCCGTGAGCAAAACGAAAAAGACACCTCGATGGTGTCTTTCTTTTTGGTTGCGCGGTGGGATTTGTTTCCCACTCGCGTCGCATAGTCGTCTGCCTTCGCCTGCCCCACTCGGCTCGGCATACTCCTTGCTCCCGCTCCACCGTTCGCGAAAAACAACATTTAGTTGTTTTTCGCTCACTAACCCACTCCCTCCGTCCGCCTACGGCGGCGGATGCCGTGCGGCGCAAGCCGCGCGCCGCGAGCAAAACGAAAAAACCACCCTGATGGGTGGTTTTCGTTTTGGTTGCGGGGGTGGGATTTGAACCTCACGACCTCCGGGTTATGAGCCCGACGAGCTACCAGGCTGCTCTACCCCGCGATATTAAAATTTGGTGCCGGAAACGGGAATCGAACCCGTACGATACTTTCGTATCACGGGATTTTAAGTCCCGGGCGTCTGCCAGTTCCGCCATTCCGGCAGAGCTTTTTCCTTGGATGCTTTATTATTATACCACGCTCTCCTCCACTTGTCAACCCCTTTTTGAAAATTCACAGTCAAATCTACACTTTTTGTCCCCATTTTTCTCACTTTCTCGACCTGTCAACACGAAAACGTCGCCCCGCTTCCCTATTGTTGACAAAAAAAGGAATAAATGTTATAATGGTAAGTAAAATAAAGAAAACACCATTTTTATATAAGGAGATGATTCTGTGAAAATATTGATCGCGGGCAACGGCAAGGTCGGCGAAACCATCGCAGCCGAGCTTTCGGGCGAGGGCTATGAGCTGACACTTATTGACACCGAAAAAAGCGCGCTTGCCGCCACACTCGGCAAGCTCGATGTTATGACGGTAGAGGGAAACTGTGCCGCCCTGCCCACTCTCGTGGAAGCAGGCGTGGATACGGCCGACCTTCTGATCGCCTCCACGGGCTCGGACGAGGTCAATCTTCTCTGCTGCATGACGGCGCACAAGCTAAGTCCCCGTCTGCACACCATCGCGCGCATCCGCAATCCCGAGTATACCGATCAGGCATACGCCATGCGCGACGAATTCGCCCTCTCGATGATCTTCAACCCCGAGCTGCAAACGGCCATTGAGATCGAGCGTCTGCTGAAATTCCCCGCCTTCCTCAAGCGCGACTCCTTTGCCAAGGGCAGAGTCGAGATCGTGGAGCTGAAGATCGAAGAAGACAGCAAGCTTTGCAACGTACCGCTTTTGGATATATACAGTATTATCAAGTGTAAGGTCTTGGTTTGTGCGGTCCTTCGGAACGGCGTTTGTATCACGCCCGACGGTTCGTTTGTATTGGAGGAGGGCGACCGTATCTTCGTTACGGCCCCCACCGAAAATCTGACGACGCTTCTCAAAAATCTCGGCGTAGTCACGCACCGCGCCAAGCGCGTTTTGCTGGCGGGCGGAGGCAAGGTGGCGTACTATCTTGCACAAAGACTCCTCAAAAACCGCATTGCTGTACAAATTTTGGAAAAGGACGAAAAGCGTTGCCGTCAGCTTGCCGAGCTTTTGCCCGACGCCGACGTGATCCAGGGAGACGCCAGCGAGCGTGAAACGCTTGACAGTGAACGCTTTTCCGCCTGTGACGCACTCGTGGCTCTCACGGGACTTGACGAAATGAATATCATTCTCTCGCTTTGGGGCTCGGCACAGGGCATTCCCGCCGTCATTACCAAGCTCGGCCGCATGGAAAACACCGCGCTTATCGACTCGCTTCCTGTGGGAAGCATCGTCAGCCCCCGAAAGCTTTGTTGCGGCACTATCGTACGTTACGTACGCGCGATGCAAAATCAGGCAGGCGCGGCACTTACCATTCATACCATTGCCGACGGGCAGGCCGAGGCCATCGAATTCCCGATCGACAAGAACACGCTGCACTGCGGCGTTCCGCTTAAAAATCTGAAAACCAAAAAGAATGTCCTCGTGGCCTGCATCACGCGCGGCAAGGACGTAGAGATCCCGAACGGTAACTCCAGCTTCACGGTGGGGGACCGTGTGGTCGTGGTAGTCAGCGGCGGTGAGATCCTTCTTCATTTCAACGATATTTTCGAGGCATAATTATGAACTATAAAATGATGGGCCGTTTTCACGCCCTGATCCTTGCCATAGAAGCCGGCTTTATGCTCCCTGCTCTGATCTTAAGTCTCGTGCAGGGCCCACAAAAAACCGCTGTGGCCTTTGCCGTCAGCATCGCAGTCGTTGCCGTGGTTGCCGCCCTCCTCTTTTTGCTTTCGCGAGGTGCCAAACGCGACTTCTACGCACGCGAGGGACTCATCTGCGTCGGTAGCAGCTGGATCGTCATCAGTCTTTTCGGTTGTCTTCCCTTCTTTCTTTCGGGCGAGATACCAAGCTTTATTGACGCACTCTTTGAAATGACGTCAGGCTTCACCACAACGGGAGCCTCGGTCGTCGCCAACGTCGAGGGGCTTTCCAAGGGGATCCTCTATTGGCGCTCCTTTAGCCATTGGCTTGGCGGTATGGGCGTTCTGGTCTTTCTGTTGGCGCTCCTCCCCGCCGAAGGCTTCACGATGCACCTCTTTCGCGCGGAAAGCCCCGGCCCCGAGGTCGGAAAGCTGGTGCCGAGTCTGAAAAAGACGGCGCGCGTTCTGTATCTGACCTATATTGCCCTGACCGTACTCAATTTCATCTTTTTGCTTGCGGGCGGCATGCCGCTTTTCGATTCGGTCTGCACCGCGCTCGGAACGGCAGGCACGGGTGGCTTTGGGATCAAAAACGACAGCATAGCCTCCTATAGCCCCTATCTCCAAAACGTTACCACGGTCTTTATGCTTCTCTTCGGTGTCAATTTCAGTTGCTATTATCTGCTTCTGCTGCGTAAGGTCAAGCCCGTTCTTCGCGACGAAGAGCTTCGCTTTTACCTGTTGCTTATTGTGGGGGCGGTGACTCTTATTGCCTTCAACACGAATACCATGTTTGATAGCGTGGGCGATACGATTCGCCACGCGGCCTTTCAGGTGGCGGCCATTATCACCACCACCGGCTTTGCCACAGTGGACTTTAACCTATGGCCCACCTTCTCCAAGTGCATTCTGCTAATTTTGATGGTCGTAGGTGCTTGCGCGGGAAGCACGGGCGGCGGCATGAAATGCTCACGCGTGCTCCTGCTTTTCAAAAACCTGAAGCGAAACATCTCGAGCATTCTGCATCCGCACAAGGTACAGATTGTTCGCGTAAACCAAAAAGCTGTAGACGAGCGCACGGTTTCGGGCGTCGGTGCCTACCTCGCAGCCTACGTCATTATCCTCATTGCCAGCACGCTTTTGTTGGCAATCGACGGCAACTCCTTCGAGACCAATTTCTCGGCCTCGCTGTCCTGCCTTAACAACATCGGCCCCGGTCTTGACGCCGCAGGCCCTACCTCTAACTACGCCTTTTTCAGCCCGCTCTCCAAGATCGTTCTGATTTTGAATATGCTGGCAGGCCGCCTTGAGATCTTCCCCATCCTCGTTCTCTTCAATTTCCACGCTTGGCGAAAGAAATAAAACAAATTGATGTTTGAAGGGGGGACGATGTGGGGCTCCGCCCCACACCCCGCAAGTTTTTGAAAAAACTTGACTAAAACTTTTCTCGCATGGGTATGTGCAAACTTCACGTCATTTTGAGCCGCGAAAGCACCACGCGCAGAAA
>SVRO01000085.1 GCA_015064795.1 Oscillospiraceae bacterium
GATGAAATTGCCACAACGGGAACCTACCATACACATATATTCCTGTATTCCGCATCCCCAATTCGCTTTAACACTGTTAAAAACCGTTTTCCCACAGCGCATATCGAGAAGGCTCTTGGCACAGCACAGGAAAACAAGGATTACATACAGAAAAGTGGAAAGTGGGAGGAAACCGAGAAAGCAGAAACCTCGGTAGAAGGTACTTTTTACGAATTTGGAGTGATGCCAAGTGAGTCTGAGGAGCGAGATCCGAAGATGCACAAACTGCTCCAAAAGGTAAAGGATGGGATGACCACTACCGAGATCATTGAAGAAACCCCTTCCTTCGCTTTCAAGTCGAGGGACATTGACACGTTGCGTGAGAAGCTTCTGTATGAGCGATACCGTTCCGAAAACCGAGAAGTTAAGGTAACATACCTATTCGGGGCATCGGGAACGGGCAAGACAAGCGGCATCTATCAAAAGCACCCTGCAACCGACATCTGCCGTATCACCGATTACGGCGGAAGAAACGGAATCCGATTTGATTCCTACCACGGACATGACGTGCTGGTGTTGGAGGAATTTAATTCGCAGATTCCCATTGAAACACTGCTGAACATTCTTGATCAATATCCGCTGATACTCCCTGCGAGATACAATGACAGAGTGGCGTGCTTTACGCACGTATACATTACGTCAAATCTCTCGCTTGGAGAACAGTATCGCGCAGAACAAGAGTCCCGTCCCGAAACATGGAACGCACTTTTAAGACGCATTGACAAGGTCTACGCCTACCACGCCGACGGTACGGTAGATGATGTCGATTTCAAGTAAGGAGGTATAGGAATATGAGAAACGAGGACAAGGAACGGCTGAACCGGCAATCGCAAAAGAAATACTTTTTTCACCGTTTGAGAAACGGATGTCGGGCTGTATGGAAGAATACCGTACATAAAATCATCCTGATTTTCTTTTATCCCGCTGCCATACTCATTTGGTATTTGTTCAAATCCAATCTCAGTCTGGAGGATATTCCTCTGATTTCTCCCGTTTTTATTGTCCTCGTTGATCTGATGCTCCCGGCATTACTCATCGGCGGCACGTTCGTCATACTCATTCTGTTTGGGATACCTTACGGGTTCAGCAAAACCTCAAACGAGTTTCAGCGAATCGGTATGACTAACTCCGCTGGTGAGGTACCGATACTTCTGACACGAACGCAGGACAAAAAGCACAGCAACGTGGAGATATTAGAGTTTGACAGTGTGGGGATTCCATTAACTGAATGGGAGAAAGAGCGAGGATATATCGAAGTGGCTCTGAACGTCAATATTGTAAAGATAATCGAGGGCAGGAACAAGCGGAGGGTTTTACTCCACGTTGTTCCCGCCGATTCGTGATTACCCGATTTCATTGAATGGAACGACAGTTATCTGACCAATGATGACTCCACACTCATTCTCGGAAAAAGCCAACTCGGTCTGGAGAGCGTGGATCTATCCAAGATACCCCACATCCTACTCGGAGGCTCTACGGGAAGCGGAAAAAGCATATTGCTCAAGGTTCTGCTCGTGCAGTCCTTAAAGAAAAATGCAATCGTCAGCATAGCCGATTTTAAGGGCGGTGTTGACTTTCCGAGAGTATGGCACGATAAATGCAAAATGTGCTTTGACGAGGAAACGTTATTAAAAATCTTAACAGAGCTTACAGACGAGCTACAACGCCGAAAAACGTTATTTAGGGACGCGGGGTGCGCAAACATAAGCGACTATAACAAGAATAGCGCAGTCCCCCTGCAACGCCATATTTTCGCCTGTGACGAGGTGGCAGAGGTGCTTGATAAAACCGGTCTGACAAAGGAGCAAAAAGAAAGAATCGGTCTAATAGAAAACCGACTATCAATGATCGCCCGTCAAGGACGAGCTTTCGGCATCCATCTCATACTCGCAACACAACGCCCCGACGCAAACATTCTCTCGGGACAGATTCGCAACAACATCGACTGCCGTGTATGCAGCAGAGCCGACACCATACTATCCCAAATTATCCTGGATAACACCACCGCCGCCGAACAGATTCCCAAGGACAAGGCAGGCAGATTCATTCTCCACGACGGTACAGTATTTCAAGGTTTTTGGGTGGATGAAACGAAAATTTAACATAACGGACAAGACGTTCGGAATATTTTTTAGAAAGGTGTGATCTTATGGCACACGCAATCAACATCAAAATTTATCGCAAAAGGAAGGTGGTCGCCTATGACGACCTATCGCACAGAAACACGGGAGATCCTTGTGTTCGGACAAAAGCTCACTATCGTCAATACGACACCAGAGCACCGAGCCGATAAGCGACGCGCCATCAAACAACAGATAGAATCGACGCTTTATGAGATCTTCCGCAAATATGTGTCAAATAGGACTTGAAAAATAGGGGCTACTGACGTATAATATAAGTGTCAGTAGCTCCGCTTCTTTTTGCGAGGAAGGGAGTTTTAGTGAGTCTTTACGACGCAATTTATACAAGACAATCGGTTGACAGGATAGACAGTATATCCGTAGAAAGCCAAGTCGAATTTTGTAAAAAGGAAGTGATCGGACAACAGATCAAGGTCTATACGGACAAGGGATACAGCGGAAAAAACATTGACCGTCCCGCATTCTCGGAAATGCTTCAGGATATTCGTGCGGGCAAAATACGGCGAGTGATCGTATACAGACTCGACCGTATCAGCCGTTCGGTATTGGATTTCGCCAATGTGATTGACATATTCCAAAAGCATCGCGTGGAGTTTGTCAGTACGATGGAAAAGTTTGATACGGGAACTCCTATTGGTAAAGCTATGCTGATGATCGTTATGATCTTCGCACAGTTGGAGCGAGAAACCATTCAGCAGCGTGTCATCGACGCTTACGCTTCACGAAGTAAGCGCGGCTTTTATATGGGCGGACGAGTTCCGTTTGGATTTACGCTCAAGGACACGGTAATTGACGGTGTGCGAACAAAAATGTACGAGCCAATTGAACACGAGGCAGAGGTGGTTCGACTGATCTATTCTATGTATACCGAGCCGCAAACGTCTTTCGGTGACGTGATACGGCAGTTGGAGCTAATGGGTATCACCAAGCGTGACGGAAATCTTTTCAACAGAAGCCGTTTGCGTGATTTAGTCATCAATCCCGTGTACGTCCGCGCGGACTATCGCTTATATGATTTTTTCAAAGCGCAAGGCACGAATATTGCAAATATCCCCGAGGATTTCATCGGTACAAACGGTGCTTATCTTTATTCGGGAACCGATACCAAACGGAAAACGGTTTCTCTTGAAGGACACACGTTGGTGTTAGCTCCTCACGAGGGACTTGTGGACTCAGA
This sequence comes from Oscillospiraceae bacterium, assembly GCA_015064795.1. GTDB lineage: Bacteria > Bacillota > Clostridia > Oscillospirales > CAG-272 > RGIG8775. The sequence continues at coordinate 3,358 of SVRO01000085.1, forward strand.
CGTGTGGATCAAATGCCGTTCCAAATGCCTCAATAACAGAAGTGTGGCAAAGCCGGTTAAAGCGAGGGCAACGTGGCTTGCAGGCAAGATCAAATGCGCCCACTGCGGATATGCGCTGACCGCCAAGATCTATCGTTGCAAGACCAAATCCGACAACCGCTATTATCTATGTACCAACAAATATCACGCCGGAGGATGTCATTTCGGATCATTAGATGCCGACGTGGTGGATGCAGTGGTATTTGAAGAAATGCAGAAAAAACTATCGGAGTTTGCCACTTTATCGGCACAGCAGAATGAGGGCTACAATCTCCAAGTTGTCAAACTGAAAACGAGAATCGAGGAGATCGACAAAGAAATCGCTGCCCTACTTGACAAGGTTGTTTCTGCAAATGCCACGGTAATGGAATACATAAATAACCGTGTTTCTGAGCTTGATACCGAAAAGAAAAAGCTGTACGCGGAGATCGCACAGCTTGATGATCGTGATACCGACCGAGTGGGTGAGATCACAGATTATATGGAGCATTGGGAAGAATTGACAGTAAGCGATAAAATTACGGTTGTGGACTGTCTGATTGAGCGAATTGACGCTTCAAAGGACAGTTTGAATATCAAATGGAAAATTTAAAATAATGGATATCGCAAAATCCATTCTCCTTTGATTGTTTCGCCGACGCCCTCCGTCTTGCGCAGGACTCGATGAACTCAAAGAATTTCTACGCGACGAATCCAAGCTTTGACAAATAAGCAAATCAACCAAAAAATTCAGGACGGCTTGCGATAGAACAGCTTTTTCGACAGTCTGAGGACGGCTTACTTTCAAGCCGTCCTCTTGACTTTTTCGCGTCTTTGTGTTAAAATAGATTCGAAAATAAAGCTAAGGACAAAAATTATGGCATTACACGTTATGGACGAGGCGAACCGCTGTCTGCAGTGCAAAAATCCGCAGTGCGTCAAGGGTTGCCCGATAAACACACCGATCCCCGAGATCATCCGTCTGCTCAAGGAAAATCAACTGAATGAGGCAGGCAGAATACTTTTTGAAAACAATCCCCTCACCACAGTTTGCAGTCTGATCTGCAACCACGAAAAGCAGTGCGAGGGTCACTGCGTGCTCGGCAAAAAAGGCAGCGCCGTGCATTTTTCGACCATCGAGCAGTACATCTCACGCACATACGCGCCGAAAATGACCAAGGGTCCTGCCGAGTGGAACGGAATGAGAGCCGCGATCATCGGCTCGGGCCCCGCAGGCATCACGATCGCGATCATACTCGCGCGCTACGGATACAAGGTGACTATATTTGAAAACAAGAGCGAGATCGGCGGCGTTCTCCGCTACGGAATCCCCGATTTCCGTCTGCCCAAGGCGGTGCTTGACGACATCCAGTACCGTCACATCGAAATGAAGGGCATAAAGATCAGACCGAACGCTCACATCGGCGGCTCGATCGACATCGACGACCTTTTCCGCGACGGATATAAGGCGATCTTCGTCGGCACGGGTGTCTGGAAGCCCAACGCGCTTCACATCAAGGGAGAAACGCTCGGTCACGTGCATTTCGGAATCAACTATCTCAACAGCCCCGATTCCTTCAAGCTCGGTCAGAGAGTTATCGTCATCGGCGCGGGCAACGCGGCTATGGACGTCGCAAGGACTGCGATCAGACACGGCACCGAGTATCTGACCTGCTTCTCGATCACCAAGGAGGTCGCGGCGAGTCAGTATGAATTCACCTACGCCAAGCTCGAGGGCGTGCAGTTTGAGTATTGCAAGCGCCCCGTTGAGATCGTCGACGAGGGAGTCATCTTCCGCGACGTCGTGCAGAATGAGGACGGCAGCTTTACCGACATCGAGGGCACGGACCGCCTCTACGAAGCCGACAGCGTGATCGTTTCGATCAGTCAGGGACCGCAGAATACGATCGTGAACTCGACCTCGGGACTTGCTATCAACAACCGCGGCCTGCTCGTTGCCGACGAATACGGAAACACCTCGCGCCCCGGCATCTTCTCAAGCGGCGACGTCGTCCACGGCCCGAGAACCGTCGTTGAGGCGGTCGCGCACAGTAAGGTCGTTGCCGAGACTATGCACAAATATATGCAGTCCTTGAAGGACGAGGAATAAGACCAAAGCCACCGACACCGTCGGTGGCTTTTTTGTGGTCACTCGCGGTTTAAATATAAAATCCGATAAACGCTCCCGCGCCGACCGAGCAAATTGCCGCCGCGATAT
>SVRO01000086.1 GCA_015064795.1 Oscillospiraceae bacterium
TTCTACACCTTCCAGACGCTCAGCTATACCGTGGACGTCTATCGCGGCGACGCCAAGGTGCAGAAGAGCTTTATCCGTCTTGCAACCTATGTGGCACTCTTTCCGCAGCTGATCGCCGGCCCCATCGTCCGTTATACCACGGTCGAGGAGGATCTTTCCTCCCGTAAGCATAGCTTTGAGGGCTTCTCGTCGGGCGTTACGCGCCTGATCATCGGTTTCGGCAAGAAGGTGCTGATTGCCGACTCCTTCGGTGCGCTGGCACGCGCGCTGATGGCGTCCGACGAGCAGTCGGTGGTGGGCTATTGGGTGTACGCGATCGCGATCTCACTTCAGCTTTACTTCGACTTCTCGGGTTATTCCGACATGGCTATCGGTATGGGCCGTATGTTCGGCTTCCGCTTCCTTGAGAACTTCAATTATCCCTTTATTTCCAAGAGTGCGGCGGAGTTCTGGAGAAGATGGCATATGTCGCTTGGCTCTTGGTTCCGCGACTATCTGTATATCCCGCTCGGCGGCAATCGCGTGTCGGTGCCGCGTTGGATCGTAAACACCCTGATCGTTTGGTTTGCCACGGGCTTCTGGCACGGTGCCGACTGGACCTTCATCATTTGGGGCTTGTATTTCGCGCTGTTCTTGATGCTGGAGAAGTTCTTCCTCAAGAAGTTTTTCGATAAGCTTCCCGCTGTTTTCTCTCACGTTTATCTTTTGTTTATCGTTCTTGTCAGCTTCGTGATCTTCAGCGGAAGCGGACTTTCGGGTGCGATGCACGACGTGGCTTCGTTGTTCGGCGGAAATGGTCTGCCCTTCTTCACCAAGGAGACCGGCTACTATATCTTAAGCTACTCGCTGGTGCTTTTGGTGGGTATTATCGGCGCAACGCCGCTTGTCAAAACGGTTGTGCTTAAGATCAAGGAGAGCAAAGCCGGAAACGCCGTGATCAACGTGCTGGAGCCCATCTTCGTCTTTGCGATCCTTATGATTGTAACGGCCTACTTCGTGGACGGCTCGTTTAGCCCCTTCCTTTATTTCCGATTCTAAACGGAGGAATTTACGATGCAAAATAAAGTAAAAAATATAATCGTCACCGTTCTTTTCGCTCTGTTTATCGCTTTCTTTACGGTGATGGCCGTGATATGCGGCTTCTTTAACCCGGTTAAGACCTCCGAGGCTGAGAGACGTCCTTTAGCGCAGTTCCCGAGCGATATTTCGTGGGACAGTATCAAGGACAAGACCGCGATCGAGGGCTTTGAAGACTTTTCGGTCGATCAGTTCCCCTTCCGCGAGTTCTTTCGCGGCATCAAGGCGCGTTTTCAGATGAACGTGCTGGGCCTTAAAGAAAACAACGGCCTTGCCGTCGAGGACGGCTATATCGTCAAGGTGGAGAGTGGCTTTAACGACGAGTTTGTTTCCTATTCGACCGAAATTCTTGCCCACATTTACGAGCAGTATTTCAAGGACAGCAAGGGAAATGCCTTCCTTTCGATCATTCCCGATAAGAATTACTACTTCTCGAAGGACTACGGCTATGCAAGTCCCGATTACGAGAAGCTGGTCTCGGATGTGCGAGAGGCGCTTAAAGATACCGAGTATATTGATCTTTTCGATTCCTTGGAGCTTGCGGATTACTACAAGACCGATACGCACTGGAATCAGCCCGAAATTCTCGGCGCGCTGGAAAAGCTGGCGATCGGACTCGGCGTGTCCGAGTACCTGTCGGGCGAGTATAACACCGTCACCATCGATGGCGATTTTTACGGCGTATATCACGGGCAGAGTGCACTGAATCCGACGCCCGATAAGATCACCTACCTTACCAACGAATTTATAAGCGGTGCAAAGCTGTACAATTACGGCGCGAAGATCACCGAGGTGCCGATGTATAACGAAGCCCTCTTTAGCGGCGAGGACGGCTACAACGTCTTCCTCTCGGGTGCGGCCGGCAACCCCGTGATGCGTATCGTGAACAACAAGTGCGAGAACAAGGATACGCTCATCGTGTTCCGTGATTCTTACGGCTCGAGCATTCTCCCGCTTCTTTCCGAGGCCTATCGCACCATCTACGTGATCGATATTCGTTCGGTAAACTACAACGTGACGACGGGCTGGAACGGACTCTATGAGTACATTCCCGCGCACGTATTTGATGAGGCCGACGTGCTCTTCCTATATAGCACGCTCGTCTTTAACAGCAATTCCTTTAAGCCGATCGTCAAGTAAATAAAACAGAGGGGGACTTTTTTAAGTCCCCCTAAAATTTAGGGTGACAGCGGATTCGTATACCTACTGTCACCCTAGATTTTTTGTTTTGTTAGATTCTTTCTGCGATGGCGTCCATGAAGGCGGCGCTGTTGACCGCGGTGACGGGGGTGCCGTCCTCCACGAGACCCACGAGGTCCTTGGTCATGATGCCGTCGTTTAAGGTTTTGATACAAGCCGCCTCAAGTCTGTTGGCAAAGGCCATAAGGTCAGGGAGGTCGTCAAGCTCGCCGCGCTTGCGGAGCGCGCCCGTCCAGGCGAAAATGGTCGCCATCGGGTTGGTCGAGGTCTCCTCGCCCTTTAAATAGCGGTAGTAGTGGCGCGTAACCGTGCCGTGAGCCGCCTCGTACTCAAACTTTCCGTCGGGCGAGACGAGCACCGAGGTCATCATGGCAAGCGAGCCGAAGGCAGTCGAGACCATGTCGCTCATGACGTCGCCGTCGTAGTTCTTGCACGCCCAGATAAAGCCGCCCTCGCTGCGAATGACGCGCGCTACGGCGTCGTCAATGAGGGTGTAGAAGTAGGTGATACCCAGCTTTTCAAACTCGGCCTTGTATTCCTTCTCGTAGATCTCCTCGAAAATGAGCTTGAAGGTCTGGTCGTACTGCTTGGAGATGGTGTCCTTGGTCGAGAACCAAAGGTCTTGCTTGGTTTCCAGTGCAAACTTGAAGCAGGAATGTGCGAAGGAGACGATCGAGGAGTCCTTGTTGTACTGGCCCTGCAGCACGCCCGCGCACTCGAAGTCGTAAATGGTCTCGCGCATCACGGTGCCGTCCTTGGCGGTAAAGAGAAGCTCGGCCTTGCCCTCGGCGGGCACGCGGTACTCGGTGGCCTTATATACGTCGCCGTAGGCGTGACGGGCGATCGTGATGGGCTTCTTCCAGCTTCGCACCTGCGGCTTTACCGAGTCGATGAGAATGGGCGCGCGGAATACCGTGCCGTCAAGGATCGCACGAATGGTGCCGTTGGGGCTCTTCCACATCTCCGAAAGATTATATTCCTCGACGCGCTGGCGGTTGGGCGTGATGGTCGCGCACTTGACCGCAACGCCGTACTTCTTGTTGGCGTTCGCCGCGTCGATCGTGACCTGATCCTTCGTGCGCTCGCGCTCGGGGAGACCGAGATCGTAATACTCGGTCTTGAGGTCAACGTAGGGCAGGATCAGCTTCTCCTTGATCATTGCCCAAAGAATTCTTGTCATCTCGTCGCCGTCCATCTCAACGAGCGGCGTTTTCATCTGTATTTTTGCCATGATTGTTTCCTTTCTTGATTGTTTTTGGTGGGCTTATGTGGGGCTCTGCCCCACACCCCGCCCTCCTTTTAAAAAAGGAGGGACGAAAACTTTTCTCGCATGGGTTCGCTTAAATTTTACGTCATTTTGAGCCGCGTTTAGCACACGCGCAGAAAAGAGAGCGTGGCATCATCTAAATGAGTGGCAGTGTCCGTAACAAATCGCGGTTTGCGAAGCAAATACGGCGTGTTTAGCGCCGGAAACGATTTGTTAACCGAGGTTGCGAAGCAAACTCGACGCACAAGGTGCGAAGAACCAAAATGACTCGAAAAACTCTTACAATATTGCTTTCGCAGACTTTTTTTGAAAAATTCAGAAAAGTTTTTGAGCGGTTTTTGTCGCCTTTGGCTCGGAACTTTTTTCAAAAAGTTCCCTGTACGTTTTCTTACTCTCCCTCTCTCGTAAAGGGGAGGAGGCCGCCGGCGTGCAGGATCTTCTGCTGGCGCTCGGTGAAGGAGCACAGGATCGGGATCTCGATATTTTTGGTCTTGTTGAGAAGTGTGATCTTGCCGGTCTTGATGCCCTCAAAGACGTTCACGAGGGCGAGGGAATCGTCCTTGTCGAGCTTGTCGTAGTCGGCAGGGTTCTCGAAGGTGAGGGGAAGAATGCCGGCGTTGATGAGGTTTGCCGCGTGGATGCGGGCGAAGCTCTTGGCGATCACGGCGCGCACGCCGAGGTAGAGCGGAACGAGGGCGGCGTGCTCACGCGAGGAGCCCTGACCGTAGTTCTCGCCGCCAACGACGATGCTCTGTCCTGCGGCCTTGGCATTCTCGGCAAATTTTTCGTCGCACACGGCAAAGCAGAACTGCGACATATGCGGAATGTTGGAGCGGTAGGGCAGGATCTTGGCTCCTGCGGGCATGATGTGGTCGGTGGTGATGTTGTCGCCCACCTTCAAGGTGAGATTGGCGTTAATTTCATCGGCAAGCGGATGCGTGTCGGGATAGGGCTTGATGTTGGGGCCACGAAGCACCTCGAGGGCTTTCGCTTCCTCGGCGTCGGCCGGCAGAAGCACTGCGCTGTCGTTCACGGTAAAGGCCTCGGGCATGGTGATGGCGGGATAGTCGCCGAGGTCGCGCGGGTCGGTGATATAGCCGGTCAGCGCGCTGGCCGCCGCCACCTCGGGCGAAACGAGGTAAACGCCTGCGTCACGCGTGCCGCTTCGGCCTTCAAAATTGCGGTTGAAGGTACGCAGCGAAACGCCTGCGGAGTTGGGCGAAAATCCCATACCGATGCAGGGGCCGCACGCGCATTCGAGGACTCTGGCACCTGCGTCCACGATATCGGCAAGCGCGCCGCACGCCGAGAGCATCGAAAGCACCTGACGCGAGCCGGGCGAGACCGAAAGGCTGACCGAGTCGGCGATCTTCTTGCCCTTGAGGATAGCCGCTACGCGAAGCATATCGCGAAGTGAGGAGTTGGTGCAGGAGCCGATGCAGACCTGATCGACCTTGGTGCCCTTCAAGGCGGATGCGCTCTTTATGTTGTCGGGGCTGTGCGGGCAGGCGAGGAGCGGCTCAAGCGTCGAGAGGTCGATGTCGATGATGCGGTCGTATACCGCGTCTTCGTCCGAGCAAAGCGGCACGTAGTCGGCCTCGCGTCCTTGGGCTTTCAGGAATTCTCTCGTAATTTCGTCGGACGGGAAGATCGAGGTGGTGGCACCAAGCTCGGTGCCCATGTTGGTGATGGTGGCGCGCTCGGGTACCGAGAGCGTCGAGATGCCCTCGCCGCCCCACTCGATGATGGAGCCCACGCCGCCCTTGACCGAAAGGATGCGCAGGATCTCAAGGCTTACGTCCTTGGCACTTACCCAAGGGGAAAGTCTGCCCGTGAGGTTGACCTTGATCATTTTGGGCATCGTGATGTAGTAGGCACCGCCGCCCATGGCGACGGCCACGTCAAGACCGCCCGCACCGAAGGCCAGCATGCCGATGCCGCCGCCCGTGGGGGTGTGGCTGTCCGAGCCGATGAGCGTCTTGCCGGGGATGCCGAAGCGCTCCAGATGCACCTG
>SVRO01000087.1 GCA_015064795.1 Oscillospiraceae bacterium
TACGCACATACTTTTATGCTTGTACTTTCCTCTTTGTTGTTCAATTTTCAATGACCGTTTCAACCACCGCTCTCGCGGTGAGCCTGACTATTATATCACTTTCATAAACGCTTGTCAAGGGGTTTTTGAAATTTTTTTCATCTTTTTTCAAAAAATTTTATAGCCCAAATCCGCCGTCCACGCCAATGCTCTGCCCTGTGATGAAATCCGCCTTCCCAGAGGTCAGCCAAAACACGATCTCGGCAATGTCCCGCGTCTCACCGAGGCGGCAAAGCGGTGTTTCGTCGCAAAGCGCCATAAGCGTTTCACCGTCAAGCGAGGCGTTCATGTCGGTGAGGATCACACCCGGCTCGACGCAGTTCACCGTGATGTGCGAGGGACCAAGCTCCTTGGCGAGTGCCTGCGTCAGTCCGCGAAGTCCCGCCTTCGCCGCCGAGTAAACGGCCTCGCAGGAGGCGCCGACTCTGCCCCAGACCGAGCCGATGTTGACGATATACCCTCTCTGCGCGCGCACCATGCCTCGCGAGACCTCGCGACAGGCGACCGTAGCCGCCAAAAGATCGGTGCGGTAAACCGAAAGCATCTCCTCGTCGGTGGTATCCGCAAGCAGCTTGATGAGCGAAACGCCCGCGTTGTTCACGAGGACATCAATGGCACCGCCGAGCGCGCGCTCGGCCTCGGCCAGCGTCTCCTTCAGCGCGTTTGCATCCGAAACGTCACACTGCATGGCGAAGGCCCCCGTCTCCATCGAGAGATCCATGGCCGCATCCTCGCTCTTATTATATAGGAAAACAACGCGATCGCCCTCCTCGGCAAAGCGGCGCACGCACGCGGCACCAATGCCGCGCGAGCCGCCCGTAATCAAAACGCGTTTCATTTTTTCACAATCTCCTTTCCGTCCGAAACAAAGATCATCGTGCCCAGCTCGTCGGTGCGGTAAACCGTGGCACCCACGTCAGCAAACGAGGCGAGTACCTCGGCTGTAGGATGTCCGTATTTGTTGTCAAGCCCGCAGGAGACCGCCACGATCTTCGGCGAGACAGCACGAATAAAGTCCGGCGTGTTGGCGTTGGCAGCACCGTGGTGCCCCGCTTGGAAAAAGTCGGCACGAAGTTCGCTCACGGGATAGTGTGCAAGCATCTCGCCTTCCGACTTCTCAAGGGCGTCCCCGGTAAAGAGGAAGGAGGTTGCGCCAAAGTCAAAGCGTGCCGACACGCTATAGTCGTTGATATTGGAATAGTTTTCGGAAAGCGGCGCCAAGATCTTCATTTTCAGCTCACCGATCTCGTAGCTCTCGCCCGCTTTGGCGGCGATCACGCGCGCGCTTTCCTTTTCCTCAAGTGCCGCGATCATACGCTCGTACACCTTAGTGGTCGGCACGTCGTTCTCGTGAAGCACAGGCAAAATAACATTCTTCACATCAAAATTCGAGATCACCGTTGCCGCACCGCCAATATGATCGGCGTCGGGGTGCGTAAAGATAGCGTACTCCAAGGTCGTAATGCCAAGCGACTTCAAATAGGCCTCTACCTCATCGGCCGTTTCCACATCGCCCGCGTCGATAAGTACGTTGCCGCCCTCGCACAGAAGAAGCGTACAATCGGCCTGCGCCACATCCACGATGTGAACCTCAAGCGTGCCCTCCACGGGCTCGTATGAACGCGTATCTCCAAAAAATCCGCCGCGCCACGCACCAATCACAAGTAGCACGAGGACGATCAGTGACAACAGTATACTCGGTTTTTTCTTTCTTTTTGCCATGTTCACATCTCCCTTCGGAATTTGCATTCATTTTACCATATTTCTTAAAAAAATTCAAGATGTGCTTCAAATTTTGATTTGTAGGGAGAACGCTTAGGGAAACTTTTTGAAAAAAGTTTCCCTAACACCCTTCAAAAACTTTTCTGAAAAATTTTACTACAAAGTTTGCAAAAACTTTATTGTAAGAGTTTGTCAAGTCATTTTGGTTCTTCTCGCTAAAGCGAGAAGAACATATACGCCGCGTGCCACGCGGCAGACAAAGAGAGCTCGCTCTCTTTTCTGCGCGTGCGCTGTACGCGGCTCAAAATGACGTGAAGTTTCAGCGCACCCATACAGGAAAAGTTTCGGTCAAGCCTTTTCAAAGGCTTGCGGGGTGTGGGGCGGAGCCCCACATCATCCCCCTACAAACATCAATTTATTTGCCTGTTCTCAACGATTACCACGCGAAGCGGTTTGTTTTTTCTTTTGGCGCACTCTATGGTATATTTCGTACCGTGGGACACGCCGTCCCAAATAACAAGCACCTCGTCGCAAAGCTCCACCATTTCTTTGTTGCGCTTTAGGGGCGCGGCCCTGCCGTATCGGTCGTATTGGGGACGAAGTATCAACTTCGATAGCTTATGTTCGTCCGCATATTGCTCCGCCAACGCGTCCACACCGCTCGCGCCGCCGCTGATGATCCACTCGACCTCTTTGGGAATATAGTCCCCAAGCGAAAAATCTTCAATCCCTCTCGAACCAACGATTAAAAGTTTCATATATATCTCCTCGAACACTTATTTATATAATTATATAATTAAAAAAAGAAATTGTCAACAAAATATATATGAATTAAAATATATAAAAAGGAGGGTGTCATATGATCCGACTAAAACTTGACGAATATTTAAATAACCATAAAATCACGAGATACGAACTCGCCAAACGCACCTCAATCAGTTTCCAGATCATCGACCGATATTACAAAAATCAACTCGTACGCTATGATAGCGACATTTTGGATCGGATATGCATCGCTCTGGATTGTGACATCTGTGATTTGATAGAATATCAAAAATCAGAAAACCAAAAATAACGGAACTTTTATGAGAAACAAGAACAACAAGCATCTCGGCATCGAAATCGACCCCGAGCTTCACTACAAGCTACATTACATTTCAAAATATTACGGACGCTCGGCAAATGGAGAGATTCTTTTTTTGATACGGCAAGAGATCAAAGCCTTTGAAGAAGCAGAAGGAAAGATCGAAGTTCCCGAAACAACAGAAAAGCCATGAAGTTTTTGCAATCTTCATGGCTTTTTATTTTCTTTTCCCAAAAAAGTTTTGAGGGGGTTTTAGGGGGAACTTTTTCAAAAGTTCCCCCTAAGCGTTCCTAACCGTCCTCTCAATCAATCGACTTATCGATCGCAAAGCGCGTGATCTTGCGCGAGGTGTTCTTGGGGAACTCGACCTCGCGGATCTTGACAAGACCGACCGTCTTGTAGGAGACATTCTTCTGATTGATCTTTTTGATCTCCTCGGTAAAGTAAGCCTTGGCATCCTCAATGCCGTGAGACTTCAGTCCGTCGAAATCGGGATAGATCTCGGCCACGATGACCTCCTTGGAGGGATCGCTCTTGCTCTCGCCCGCATAGACCACGACCTCGTTCACGCCGTAAACGCCCTGAATATCGGTCTCGATCTCCTCGGGGTAAACGTTCTTGCCGTTCGAGAAGATGATGAGGTTCTTTAAGCGTCCCGTGATGTAGATCCACTGGTCGTCGCCCTCCATCTCGACCTTGCCGTAATCGCCCGTGTGGAAGAAGCCCTCTTCGTCAATGACGGCGCGCGTTGCTTCCTCGTCCTTATAGTAGCCGAGCATAACGTTGGGGCCGCGGTACGCGATCTCACCCTCGCCGTTCTCGTCGGGATCCACGATCTTGACCTCACCGCCGATGATGGGAAGTCCCACCGAGCCGTTTTTGCGGTACTCGTTGCGATTGCAGGAAATCAGGGGCGCGCACTCGGTAATGCCGTAGCCATTGAGAATGGTGACGCCAATGCTCTCAAAGAAATCAATGATGTTCTGATTGAGCGCCGCGCCGCCGCAAATGATCATCTGCAGCTCGCCGCCGAAGTTCTTTGTCACCGACTTGAAAAGCGTGTCGCGCAGGTCAATGCCCACCTTGCGAAGCGCGTTCGACACCTTAACGAGCTTCTTCAGCATCGGAAGCTTGCCCGTCTTTTCGGCCGTTGCCATGATGCGCTTGTAGAAGGTCTCCACGAAAAGCGGCACAAGAATGAGGTGCGACGGACGGAACTCCTGCAGCTCCTTCATGATATACTTGATGCCCGAGGATATGTAGATCTCACACCCCTGCGCCAAGTGGCCTGCCAAGTTGATGGTCGAGCCAAAGGTGTGGTGCGGCGGAAGTACACACATGGTCTTGTAGGTGATCTGGAAATTGTACATGCCCTGCACCATATCCGAGCAAATGTTTTTCTGTGAAAGCATAACACCCTTGCCCTTACCCGTGGTACCCGAGGTAAAGACGATGGAAGCAAGCTTATCGGCGTCGATCTCGTAGTCAAAATAGCTACGGTCGCCCGCATCCACGCGAGCGGCACCCTTGGCGCGAATCGAGTCGAGCGAGGGCGCACCCTCAAACTCCTTGTTGCCCATCGAGATCACGGTTTTCAGCGTGGGAACGGCCTCACGAAGCGTCACACCCTTCTTCTCGATCGCGGGCGAAACGAACGCAAACTCGCACTCGGCGCGGTTCATGATCGCCGCAAGATCCTCGGCGGGATACTCCTTGTCGATCGGCACAGTGATCGCGCCCATCGCCATGGCGGCAAAATAGGTAAACACCCAAGAGGGTGACGCCTCGCCGACGATGGCAACCGTCTTGTCGCGCATCCCCATTGCGATCATTTCGGTCGCAAGGTCGCGAATATAGGCCTCCAGCTCCAAAAAGGTGTAGTGGCTGGGCTCGGCATCGTGGGGGTTTTTGCGATAGGTTAAAGCGTTTTTGTCGGGAAAACGCGCCGCGGCGTTTTCAACAAGCGTCCTGAGATTGTCAAAATGGGTGGTCTCATATAAAGGGTAATTTGCTTTTCGGTTCTTAAAGGCCATACCTTCCTCTTTTCCGCTGCAATGCGCAGACTTCTCTTTTCAATAAATGTTGTTTTTACAACAAATTTAAATTATTATACCATATTTTTTGGATTTTGTCAATCCTTGTTTGAAAAGGCAAAAAGCTTCCACCTTTCGCGCGAAAATCGCTTCATATTATATGTATTATACGATAAAGAACCAAAAAATGCAAGACAAGTCCGCATTTTTCAAAAAAACACCGAAATCCCTTGACACTTTCTTCCCTATGTTTTATAATAGAGTGTTCAAATTTTGATTTATCGGGGAGAGAACGTGTAGGGAACTTTTTGAAAAAAGTTCCCTACCACCCTCAAAAACTTTCCCTGCAGGCAAAATGGGTGTTGCCAATCTGTAAAACGAACGAATTAGCCAAAACGAACGTGAGGGCCGATATCCAAGTCATTTTGAGGCCGTCTGGGGAGACGGCCGAGGGCGCGCAAATGCTACATCGCCGAAAAGAAAGCGAGCTTTCTTTGTCGGCGTGTAAGCTTTGCGC
>SVRO01000002.1 GCA_015064795.1 Oscillospiraceae bacterium
ACCGCACACCGCTTTTCTGCTGAGAATGCCAGTCTTTTCGGGATATTTCGGCAGTTCGGAAACTCGTCAAAAATGGTGTAAAAACCTGAATCTAGCGCGTCTGCCAATTCCGCCATGCCCGCATATATGTCTTCTTGGGTGACAACATTTATATTATACACATTTCTCCCAAATTGTCAAGTCTTTTTTTGAATTTTTTAAGATTTTTTGAAATTCAACTCGGCTGACAAAAGGACAAAGAGTGGGGAAGAAACTTCGAAAAAATTTGTTGAAAAAATAGAGGAGAATTTCCTTGACAAAAGGGAAATAATGTAGTATATTATTATAGATAGAATAAGTGTGGATAAAAAGATAGATTACAGGAGGCATTATGCGGTTTTTTGAAGAAATGTCGATGGATGCAATTATAAGCCTTGCCGACGCCGAAAAGCCCAAAGTGTTTTCTCCGACCGCTTCCGAGACCTATGCTATTTTTCCCGGTTTCGCAGATGTACACGTACATTTGCGTGAGCCGGGTTTTTCTTATAAGGAAACGGTGGGGAGTGGCACGCGCGCGGCGGCGCGCGGCGGCTATACCGATGTGTGTAGCATGGCAAACCTAAACCCTGTGCCCGATTCGCTGGGGACGCTTGCGCCTCAGCTGGAGGCAATTCAAAATCAAGCGGTGATCGGGGTTCACCCCTTTGCTTCCATTACGGTGGGAGAAAAGGGAGAGGCGCTTTCCGACATGGAGTCACTTGCCCCTCTCGTTGCGGGTTTTTCGGACGATGGGCGCGGCGTGCAGAGCACCGATCTTATGCGCGAAGCTATGAAGCGCGCCAAAAAGCTTGGTAAGATCATCGTGGCACATTGCGAGGACAATAGCTTGCTTCACGGCGGTTATATTCACGACGGCGACTACGCGAGGACGCATGGCCACCGCGGCATCTCGTCAGAGAGCGAGTGGCGGCAGGTCGAGCGTGATATTGCGCTTGTGAAGGAGACGGGATGTGCTTACCACGTCTGTCACGTTTCAACCAAGGAGAGCGTGGCGCTGATCCGTAAGGCAAAGGCCGAGGGGGTGGATATCACCTGCGAGACGGGCCCGCATTATCTCGTGATGAACGACGGTATGCTAAAAGAAGAAGGGCGCTTCAAGATGAATCCGCCCATACGAAGCGAAGCGGACCGCGTGGCACTTGTAGAGGGTATTGTGGATGGAACGATCGATATGATCGCTACCGACCACGCGCCGCATAGCGCGGAGGAGAAGGCGCGGGGCCTTGAGGGAAGCCTCATGGGTGTCGTTGGCTTGGAAACTGCCTTTCCCGTGCTTTATACTCACCTCGTGCGAGAGGGAGTGATCTCTCTTGAGAAGCTCATCGAGTTGATGAGCGTAAACCCCAGAAAGCGTTTTCAGATCTCGGATCACGGCAGCTTTTGCGTGTGGGATTTGAATGCGAAATATACCATAGATCCACAAGAATTCTTGTCAATGGGAAGGGCAACACCCTTTGACGGTATGTCGGTGTATGGCAGATGCATACTCACCGTCCGCGACGGAAAAGCCGTTTGGATGGACATATGAAAGGAAGGAAAAGTTATGGCAAAAAGAACAGATCTTAAGAAAATTCTCATTATCGGTTCGGGACCTATCGTAATCGGACAGGCCGCCGAATTTGACTATGCGGGCACGCAGGCCTGCCTCGCTCTCAAGGAGGAGGGCTACGAGGTGGTGCTTGTCAACTCGAATCCCGCAACCATTATGACGGATACTTCGATCGCCGATAAGGTGTATATGGAGCCTCTGACGCTGGAGTACGTTGCCAAGATCCTGCGTTACGAGCGTCCCGATGCCATTGTGCCCGGCATCGGCGGACAGACGGGACTTAACCTTGCGATGCAGCTTGAGAAGAAGGGCGTCCTTGCCGAGTGTGGCGTGGAGCTTCTCGGAACGAGCAGCGAGAGCATTGAGCGTGCCGAGGACAGAGAGCTTTTCAAGGAGCTTTGTCAGGAGATCGGCGAGCCGGTCATTCCGTCGGAAATTACGTATTCTTTGGAGGAGGCAAAGGCGGCAGCCGCGCGGATCGGCTATCCCGTGGTGCTTCGTCCTGCTTTTACGCTTGGCGGTACGGGTGGCGGCTTTGCCAACGATGAGGCCGAGCTTATGGAAATTGGTCTCAACGCCTTTAAGCTTTCGCCGGTTCATCAGGTTCTGATTGAGAAGAGCGTGAAGGGCTATAAGGAGATCGAGTTTGAGGTTATGCGTGACGGAAGCGACCACGCCATCACCATTTGCGGTATGGAGAATATCGACCCCGTCGGCGTACACACGGGCGACTCTCTGGTGGTTGCTCCCATCATGACGCTGAACGATCACGATCTTAAGATGCTGAACGACAGCGCGATTAAGCTCATCAAGGCTCTCAAAATCGAGGGCGGCTGTAACGTACAGTTCGCACTCAACCCCCATACGAGTGAATATTATCTTATCGAGGTCAATCCTCGCGTTTCGCGTTCCTCGGCACTTGCATCCAAGGCGAGCGGCTATCCGATTGCACGCGTAACGGCGAAGATCGCCGTCGGCATGACGCTGGAGGAGATCGCGATCGCCAATACCACGGCGGCCTTTGAGCCTCGCCTTGACTACGTTATCGCCAAGCTTCCTCGCTTCCCGTTTGATAAGTTCACGACCGCCTCCAATCAGCTCGGTACGCAGATGAAGGCAACGGGTGAGGTCATGGGCATCGGCTCGACGCTTGAGGAGTGTCTCCTCAAGGGCATTCGTTCCTTGGAGATCGGTGCGCATCACCTGTACCTCAGCAAGTTCGACAACATGAGCGTGGACGAGCTTCTCGACTATATCAAGGATTTTCGCGCGGATAACATTTTTGCGATCGCGGAGCTTATTTACCACGGCGTTTCGATCGAAAAGCTTCATGAGATCACCATGATCACGCCTTACTTCCTCGAAGCGATCAAGCGGATCGTGGATATGGAGGAGACGCTTAAGGCACACGCGTTTGATCTCGAAACGCTTACCGCGGCCAAGAAGATGGGCTTTAGCGATAAGTATGTGGCGCGTATGTGGAAATGCACCGAGCTTGACGTTTATAACTTCCGCAAGGAACACAATCTGTTCCCTGTATTCAAGATGGTAGACACCTGCCACACGAACGCTTATATTCCTTACTTCTATTCGTCGTACACGGGCGAGAACGCATCGCGTCTGACCGACAAAAAGAAGATCGTTGTTCTTGGTGCGGGTCCCATCCGTATTGGACAGGGCGTGGAGTTTGACTACTCCACCGTTCACGCCGTGCAGACCATCAAGAAGGCAGGCTACGAGGCTATTATCATCAACAACAATCCCGAGACGGTATCGACCGACTACACCACGGCGGACAAGCTTTACTTTGAGCCTCTCACGCCCGAGGATGTTATGAATATCGTTGAGTTTGAAAAGCCGATCGGCGTGATTGCTACGCTTGGTGGACAGACGGCGATCAATCTGGCACAGCCCCTTACCGATCGCGGTGTGAAGATCATCGGCACCGATTGCGAGGCGATCGATCGCGCCGAGGATAGAAATGCCTTTGAGCACCTGCTTCATGAGCTTGATATTCCTCAGCCCAAAGGACGTGCGGTGACCAAGATCGAGGACGGCCTTGCGGCCGCCGCCGAGATCGGCTATCCCGTGCTTGTTCGTCCTTCCTTCGTGCTTGGTGGCCGTGCGATGCAGATCGTCGCTAAAGAGGAGCAGCTTCGCCATTATCTGAAGACCGCCGTTGAGATCGACGAGGACAAGCCGGTTCTCGTAGACAAGTATATTCAGGGTAAGGAGGTAGAGATCGACGCCATCTGTGACGGACGTGACGTTTTCGTGCCCGGCATTATGGAGCTTGTCGAGCGTACGGGTATCCACTCGGGTGACTCGATCAGCGTATACCCCTCTTACAGCATTTCCAATCGCGTGAAGGGCATCATTCTTCAGTATGCGAAGAAGCTTGGTCTTGGCATTGGAATCGTTGGTCTTTTCAACATTCAGTTTATCGTGGATAAGGACGATAATGTCTTTATCATTGAGGTAAATCCTCGTTCCTCGCGTACCGTTCCGTTCCTTTCCAAAGCAACGGGCTATTCGCTTGCCGACATTGCCACCGAGGTCATTCTCGGTAAGTCCTTAAAGGAGCAGGGAATTTTTGATATTTACCCCGAGGAAAAGAAGCGCTATTACGTCAAGGTTCCCGTATTCTCCTTCAATAAGCTTCGCGGACTTGACGCTTACCTCTCGCCCGAGATGAAGTCGACGGGTGAGGCCATCGGCTACGACGATAAGCTTCCGCGCGCGATGCAGAAGGCTCTGATCGCAGGCGGCTTCTCGCTTCACAATTACGGTACGGTCATCGTGTCGCTTGCCGACGAGGATAAGGAGGAGGCACTTCCGCTCGTTCGCCGTTTCTATGACATGGGCTTCAATATCGAGGCAACCATCGGCACGGCAAACTTCCTCAAGGATCATGGCATTCGTACCCGCGTGCGCAAAAAGCTGCTGGAGGGCAGTGAGGAGATCTTTGACTCCATTCGCGCAGGCTACGTTAACTACGTCATCAATACTCGCGCGGTCTTGTCGGGCGTTCATTACGACGACGGCATCGAGATCCGTCGCTGTGCAGTCGAGAACGGCGTAACGCTCTTCTCTAACCTTGACACCGTGCGCATCGTGCTTGACGTTCTTGAGGCGACTACGAACCGAGTCTCTACAATCGACGCGAAATAATACGGTGACAGTAGCATGAAACAGAGTATTTTTACGGTGATGGAAAATCGCCCGATCGCCGCGTCGGTCTATAAAATGACGCTTCGCGGAGATACGGCGGCGATCACCGCACCCGGACAGTTTGTGAATTTGAAGCTGGACGGCGAATTTCTTCGCCGTCCCATCTCGGTGTGTGATGTCGAGGGCGACACGCTTACGCTCATCTACAAGGTGGTGGGCGAGGGAACCAAGAAAATGAGTTGCTATGAGACAGGCAGAGAAATCGACCTTCTCAGCGGGCTTGGCAACGGCTACGATACCGCAAAGAGCGGCGAGCGTCCGCTCCTGCTTGGCGGTGGCGTTGGCGTACCCCCGATGTATCTGCTTTGCCGCAAGCTTGTGGCGGAGGGCAAGAATCCCACGGTAATTCTCGGCTTTAACAGTGCACCCGATGTTTTTTATGAAGAAGAATTTCGCGCACTCGGTGTCACGGTGCTTGTGACGACGGCTGACGGAAGCTATGGTATCAAGGGCTTTGTGACCGATGCTATGAAGGGCGTGGAATATACCCACTTTTATACCTGCGGTCCCGAGCCGATGCTGAAGGCGGTACACGCCGCAAGCGTGACCGACGGTCAGCTCAGCTTTGAGGAACGTATGGGGTGTGGCTTTGGCGCTTGCATGGGTTGCTCCTGCAAGACACTCACGGGCTATAAGCGCATCTGCAAGGAAGGTCCCGTGATGGCGAAAGGAGAAATTTTATGGTAAGCACGAAGGTGAAACTTGGCGAGTGGGAGCTGGATAATCCCGTCATTCCCGCCAGCGGCACGTTTGGCTACGGCTATGAGTTTGCCGAGCTTTACGATATCAACTGCCTCGGTAGCTTTTCCTTTAAGGGTACGACGCTTGAACCCCGCTTTGGCAATCCAACGCCGCGTATTGCGGAGTGCGAGTCGGGTATGCTCAATAGCGTAGGACTGCAAAATCCGGGTGTGGAAAAGGTGGTATCCGAGGAGCTTCCGAAGCTGAAAAAATGCTTCAAAAAGCCCGTAGTTGCCAATGTCTGTGGCTTCTCACCCGACGAGTACGCCAAGGTGGCGGAGATCTTAAGTGCCGAAGAACAAGTTGGCATTCTGGAGGTCAATATCAGCTGTCCGAACGTTCATGCGGGCGGTGTAAATTTCGGAAGCTCGGCTAAGACCGCGGCGGAGATTACTGAAAGAGTGAAGGCGGTTTCAAAGAAACCCGTTTACATTAAGCTGACGCCTAACGTCACCGACATTGCCGAGATCGCAAAGGCTTGCGAGGCGGCAGGTGCGGATGGAATTTCGATGATCAATACGCTTCTGGGTATGCGCATTGATATGCGTCGCCGTAAACCTATTTTGGCGAATAAGATAGGCGGCTTTTCGGGCGACGCGATCTTCCCCGTGGCGCTTCGTATGGTCTATCAGGTCTATGCCGCGGTGAAAATTCCGATCATTGGCATGGGCGGCATTTCGAGCGCGGAGCAGGTCATCGAGATGATGCTTGCGGGCGCAACGGCGGTCGAGGTGGGCGCGGCCAACCTCGTCAATCCCTTTGCCGCCAAGGAGATTGTGGAGGCTCTGCCCGCCGCGATGGAAAAGTATAACATCAAGAATCTTACCGATATTATAGGAGGCGCACACTGAAATGGGAAAGGACGTAATCATCGCTTGTGATTTTCCGAGCAAGGAGAAAACACTCGCGTTTCTCGACAAATTTGAGGGCAAGAAGCCCTTCGTAAAAATTGGCATGGAGCTGTTTTATGCCGAGGGTCCCTCGATCGTAAAGGAGATCAAGGCGAGAGGCCATAAGATCTTCCTCGATCTTAAGCTTCACGACATTCCGAACACGGTAAAGAGCGCCATGAAGGTGCTTTCGGGTCTGGACGTGGACATGACCAACCTGCATGCCTCGGGTACCATCCCGATGATGCAGGGGGCGCTTGACGGACTTACGCGCGAGGACGGCACAAGACCGATCCTCATCGCCGTCACGCAGCTTACCTCCACCGACCAGGAGACTATGGAGCGCGACCTGCTCATTCACGAGCCGATCGCAGAGGTGGTCATGCACTACGCAAGCAATGCCAAGGCCGCAGGTCTTGACGGCGTGGTCTGCTCGCCGCTTGAGGCCGGTAAGGTACACGAGAGATGCGGCAAGGACTTCGTGACGGTTACCCCCGGCGTTCGCTTTGCGGACGGTGACGTGGGCGATCAGAAGCGAGTTATGACGCCTGCCGAGGCAAATCGCATCGGCTCGGATTATATCGTTGTCGGCAGACCGATCACCGCGGCTGCCGATCCCGTGGCGGCGTATGAGAGATGCTGCCGCGAGTTTATCGGCTAAATGAAGAATATTTTCTTCGACCTGGACGGAACGCTCACCGATCCCGCCCAGGGCATTACCAACTCGGTAGCGTACGCGCTTTCGAAATTCGGCATCGAGGTGGCTGACCGAAGTGAGCTGTATCGTTTCATCGGCCCGCCGCTTGTGCCCGCGTTTATGGAGTATTACGGCTTTTCGAAGGAAGACGCCGAGCGTGCGCTCGTTCTTTACCGCGAGTATTTCGCGCCCACGGGCATATTTGAGAACGCCGTGATCGAGGGGATCCCCGAAATGCTTTCGGCACTGAAAGCGAGTGGCAAGCGACTCTTTGTGGCGACCTCGAAGCCCGAGGAATTTGCCAAAAGGATCCTCGAGCACTTTGCGCTTGACGGATATTTTGATGGCATCTATGGTAGCACCATGGACGAAACGCGCAACACGAAGGATGCTGTGATTGCTTATGCACTCATAGAGTCGGGCGCGGATAAGGACGACACGGTCATGGTTGGAGACAGACACCACGACATTGACGGCGCGAAGAAAAACGCCATGCGGTCGGTCGGCGTGCTTTTCGGCTACGGAAGCCGAGAGGAGCTGACGCAGGCGGGTGCCGACGCCATTGTCGAGACCGTAGACGAATTACAACAAATATTGATAGGAGAATGATCATGAATTCGATTGAAACGTTGATTGCAAAAGACCTGCTTTCCATTAAGGCGGTATTTTTCCGCCCCGACGAGCCGTTTACCTGGGCCAGCGGCATCAAGAGCCCCGTATACTGTGACAACCGCCTGACGCTGACTGCACCCAAGGTGCGCACCGACGTGGAGAACGCGCTTGCCGAGACCATCAAGCGTGAGTATCCCGATGCCGAGGTGCTGATGGGCACGTCCACCGCAGGTATCGCGCATGCCGCCATCACCGCGCATATCATGGATCTTCCCATGGGCTATGTTCGCTCGGGCGCGAAGGATCACGGCCGCGGAAATCAGATCGAGGGTAAGCTCGAGAAGGGACAAAAGGTCGTCGTGGTGGAGGACCTTATTTCCACAGGCGGAAGCGTTATTGAGGTTGTTAATGTTCTCCGTGAGGCAGGTGCCGAGGTTCTCGGTATCGTCAGCATCTTCACCTACGGCATGAAGAAGGGCATCGAGCGTCTTGCCGAAGCAAACGTTAAGAACGTAAGCCTTACCAACTTCGACGCAATCGCCGAGATCGCCGCCGAGGAGAAATATATCAGACCCGAGGACGTGGCAAGACTTATCGCCTTCCGTAACAACCCCTCGGACGAGAGTTGGATCGGAGCCTGAGTATGAGACACCTCATCGATATTATGGATCTGTCGGTAGAGGAGATTGCGGATATGATCGCGGTCGCCACCGACATCGTAGAGCATCCCGAAAAATACCGCGAGGCTTGCAAATACAAGAAGCTTGCCACCCTCTTCTTTGAGCCCTCCACGCGTACGCGCCTCTCCTTTGAGGCGGCTATGCTGGAGCTTGGCGGACAGGTGCTCGGCTTCTCGGAGGCGTCGTCAAGCTCGGCCTCCAAGGGCGAGAGCGTGTCGGATACCGCCGCTATCGTGAGCGGCTACGCCGACATTATTGCTATGCGTCACCCAAAGGAAGGCGCGCCGCGCGTTGCCGCGGCCAAGAGCGAGGTGCCGATCATCAACGCGGGCGACGGCGGTCATTACCACCCCACCCAGACGCTTACCGACCTTTTCACCATTCATCGTGAGAAGGGAAGATTTGATAATCTCACCGTCGGCCTTTGCGGCGACTTAAAGTTCGGCAGAACGGTGCATTCGCTGATCGCGGCCATGTCGCGCTATAGTGGCATCAACTTCGTTCTGATCTCGCCGCCCGAGCTGAAGGTGCCGAGTTATGTCAAGGGTAAGTACATCAAGGAGAAGGGGATTCCGTACCGCCAGACCACCTCGCTTGACGAGTGCATCGGCGACCTTGACGTGCTTTACATGACGCGCGTGCAAAAGGAACGCTTCTTCAACGAGGAGGACTATCTCCGCCTGCGCGACAGCTACATTCTCACCCCCGAAAAGATGAAGCAGGCCAAGGACGATATGATCGTGCTTCATCCGCTGCCCCGTGTCAACGAGATCGCCACCGAGGTGGACGACGATCCTCGCGCGGCATACTTCCGTCAGGCGAAGAACGGCAAGTTCATTCGTATGGCGCTTATCTTAAAGCTTTTGGAGGTAGGAAATGAGAATTGACGCGATCAAAAACGGAATTGTCATTGACCACATCGACGCGGGACGCGCGATGAAGATCTACGAGATGCTCGGGCTCGATAAGCTCGATTGCCCCGTGGCACTCTTAAAGAACGTGCCGAGTAAGAAGATGGGCAAGAAGGACATTATCAAGATCGACGGCGACGTGAAGATCAATTTTGACGAGATTGGCTTTCTCAGCCGTAATATCACGCTTGTTTTCGTCAAGGACGGAAGCGTTTCGGAGAAGAAGAACGTCGCGCTTCCGCGCGAGCTTACCGACATTATCACCTGTAAAAATCCGCGTTGCATTACCTCGACCGAGCAGGGAATCCACCACCATTTCCGCTTGGAGAACGAAAAGACCGGCGTCTACCGCTGTGTCTACTGCGACGCACAGGCCGATCTTTCGTAACAAGATTAAAAAATCGACAGAGATTTTCTCTGTCGATTTTTTTATAAAGACATAAGCTTTTTGTACAAAGCATCTTCTTCTCTTATGTTGAGTTTTAACCATAAATGCTTTGAAAAGTAAACAATGATTTTTCGATAGGTTCCATCAAAAACGGTTTGATAACGATAGTGACTAACTACGTGCCTGTAGGTACTTGAAAATCCTGTTTCAACAACCTCTTGGCGATAGCGCTTTTGTGCGGGGTATAGTGTGAGTCCGTATATTTGCCCCCTGAAAATCCATACGATGATTTTTTTGATGCAATTTAAAAGCTGCTTTATAAATATGATGAAATAAAACAGTATCGAGGCAATTACATATAAAAGAATTGTGCTGAGAACAAGTGAAAAAAACTTCAACAAAAACACTTATTTTGCTCCCGTATCAGCGCCGCCCTGGCACATAGGGCATTTTTTCAGATGGATATCCGAGCCATTGGCGTAATATTCGTGCAGACAATTCTCACAACGCATATTATATAGCCAATTGGTTGGATTTGTTCCTCGCATATCGGTTTTCCCCAAATTGATCTGGTTGTTTCTATTGACATATCCGGCAACCGTTGCGCAGTTTTTGAATTTTTCTTGATTGTTCATAATAATCTCCTTAACATTATTCCAAAGTAAAATTTTTTGGTTATTGGTAACTTCAAATACTTTTCCGTGTGATTTTTCATCATCAAATTTCATTTGAGCAAAATTGTTGGCAAACGTAGCAACGAACTCGTCGGGATGATTTTCCTTGTCGCTGCAACGAAGCATAAGGTCAGGATAGGGAACTTCTCCTTTTTCTTCCAATATTTGCAAATAGGCGCGAATGATTTTGCTGGGAATTACCATAGGCTTAGCTGCCCATTTTGGGATTTTGTGAATGGCTTTTTCAAAATTTCTGTTCGTGTTCCCACCTTGAATTTCGGTTTGATATGACGAAGCGGTTTGAGAAAAGGTTTGAACAACATAGGCTTTCATCAAACTTTCAATTGCCGTATCCCTGTTTTCTCCTGTGAGTTGTAATGCCATATCAAAGCGTTTGAATAGATCTTCATTGATTTCAAAACTGACTTTCATTTTCTCACCTCCGGGCACATTATAGCACACATTTTTTTAGTTTGTCAATACTTTTTTACTAAAAAACTAAAATCTTTTTTAAAATGAATAAAAAAATAAAACGGGCAAACACTATGTATGATTGTGAGGTGTTTGTTTTGGAAGAAAGGCTGAGTCTTGACTATGAAGCCAACGTGGCAAAGCTTGACGCGCTTTTTCGCGTCAAAGAGAATTTTGACGTCATCAAAAAGCCGCTGGTGATCGGAAATGACGAGCTTACCTTTTATTATATAGATGGATTTATCAAGGATGCCATTATGAGCAAGCTGATGATGTATCTTGTCTCTCTCAAGGGCATCGGCAAGCCCACGCCCAATGCGGCCAAGAAGTTCCTTGACGCGCACGTGCCGTACGTGGAGACTGAGGTCACCGAAAGCCTTCGAACCATGACCACCATGATGCTCTCGGGCGCGGCACTCATGATCGGCAGCAGCTTTGGCGACAAGGCCATCCTCATCGACGCGCGAACCTATCCCGCGCGCGAGACCGCCGAGCCCGAAAACGACCGCGTGATGCTCGGCTCGCGCGACGGCTTTGTGGAGACGCTCATTTTTAATACCGCGCTCATTCGCCGCCGCATTCGCGATACCTCGCTCACCATGCACTATCTGTCGGTGGGAAGCGCGTCGGCCACCGACGTGGTGGTGTCCTATATGAAGGGGCGAGCCGACGAGAAAAACGTGGAAAAGATTCTCGAAAAGCTCAAAAACGTAAAGGCCGAGGCCTTGCCGCTTGGTCACCAGTCGCTTTCTGAGTGTCTTGTGAGGAGTGGGTGGTACAATCCCTTTCCCAAGGTACGAACCACCGAGCGTCCCGATACCGCCGCCGCGCATCTTCTTGAGGGGAGCATTTTGGTTATCGTTGACAACTCACCCGAAGTCATGATCCTGCCCACGAGTCTTTTTGACTTCTTGCAGGAGACAGGGGATTACTATTTTCCGCCTCTCACGGGCACCTTCCTTCGCATTTTAAGGCAAGCCATCATGTTTTTGACGCTCTTTATGACGCCCATCTGGTTTCTGTTTATCAAAAATCCCTCTCTCGTGCCCGCGTGGTTGGCCTTCACGCTCCCCGAGGAGATGGGAAAGATCCCCATTTTTGCACAGCTGATCCTGACCGAATTCGTCATTGACGGGCTTCGCATGGCCTCGATGAACACGCCCGATATGCTCTCCAACTCGCTTTCGGTGGTGGGCGGACTTATCTTAGGTGATTTTGCCATCAGTGTCGGTTGGCTGATACCCGAGGTCATTCTCTATATGGCTTTCGTTTCAATCGCTAACTTTTCACAGCGGAACTACGAGCTGGCCTACGCCTTCAAATTCCTGCGTCTTATGATCCTCATTCTAACGGCGATCTTCAATATTTGGGGCTTTGTGATCGGTACGCTCCTCGCTCTTGTTCTTATGGCGACCAACAAGACCGTGCTCGGCACCCGAAGCTACCTCTATCCCATCATTCCGTTTAACCCCAAGGCCTTCGCCGCCCTCTTCTTCCGCGTGAAAAAACGTGATGTTTAAATTTTGATTTATCGGTGGGGAAACGCTTAGGGGACTTTTTGAAAAAAGTCCCCTAAAACCCCCAAAAACTTTTCTGAAGAATTTTACTGCAAAGTTTGCGAAAACTTCATTGTAGGAGTTTTCCGAGTCATTTTGGTTCTTCGCACTTTGTGCGAAGAACATATACGCCGCGAGCCACGCGGCAGACAAAGAAAGCTCGCTTTCTTTTCTGCGCGTGCGCTGTACGCGGCTCAAAATGACGTGAAGTTTGTACATACCCATGCGAGAAAAGTTTTCGTCCACCTTTTTGGGAGGTGGCCCCGCGGGAGCGCGTCCTCCCCGATAAACATCAATTTGTATAAAAAAGCCGAGTCATCTTTGTGACTCGGTTTTGCGTGTTTATTTGGTTTTGATCTCGTCGTATTTTGCCTTGATGGCCTTCATGTCTACGAGCATTTCCTCTTTTTTGCTCGGAGAGCGGAGAAGGTAGGAGGGGTGGTAGACTGCGCACATTGAGAAGGCACCCTTATCAAACCACTTGCCATGGTCGCGTGTGATGCGGAAGTCGGGCGAGATGAGGCGCATGGCGGAAATGCGGCCAAGGCAGACGATAAGCTTTGGCTTTATGATCTTCACCTGCTCACGAAGATAGTCGAGACAGGCGTCCTCCTCCTCGGGCAGAGGGTCACGGTTTTTGGGCGGACGGCATTTGAGAATGTTGGCGATGTACACATCCTTGCGGTCAATGTCCACAGCGTAAAGAAAACGGTCAAAAAGCTGACCCGCGCGGCCCACGAAGGGTGTGCCGCTCAGATCCTCCTGCTCACCGGGGGCTTCTCCCACGAACATAAGATCGGCGTTCGGGTTTCCCGTACCGAACACGCAGTTGGTTTTGGTTGCTCCAAGGGCGCATTTTTCACAGTTCTTGCAACGTAAATACAGCTCGTCAAGCGTTCCGTTCCGTTCCATAAATCCTCCAAAAACCGAAATGATACTATATTATAACATATATTTTCGGTTTTTGCAAGAGTTAAAGCACACCAAGCGTTTCTACGGCCTCTTTTTCGCAAATACACGTGCCATGCTCCCGTATGTAAAGGCGGAGGGTGTCGGCGCATGTGAGGGTGCCGTACTCGGTGATAAAGGACAGGCGGTCAAGTGCGGCATAGGTCTTCATCTGTCTTTCGCTTACGATCAGATAGCATTTTCCGCCCGTCTCGCGATAGGCCTCACTTTTCCCGTGCCAGCCGAGGTCGCGGAGGCGTCGACATACTGCAAGGAGCGCGGAAAGCTCGTCAAAGACATAGGCGTTCACCCGCTCGCGTCCGCCGTCGTCGATGCGCTCAAGCACGGTCTTTGTGATCCTTCCGTTTAATAGGGAGGTCTTTTTTTCGCCCTCCTCGGCACAGAGCAAATTCATTTTTGTGACGAACATTTCGCAGCCCCCCTGCTTAGAGGGGTAAAGCTGAATGAATACGCGGTCGCCTGCGGCGTTGAAGCCGGTTTGGTTTTTGGCGTCGTCAAGAATGCTCCAAAAGGCGCGCCGCGTTGCTGTATCGTCATAATCGGCCGTTCGCGCGTCAAGGGCGTATTTTTCCATGTCTTCGCCCGTTAGCATGATCTTGAGCTTGCTTGCGCTGATCCGGATAAGTTCCATGAATAGTCCTCCTTTTTGTTGTATTAACATTATAGTCGTTTTTCCGTAAAAATGTAACCCTTAAAATATGGAAAGCAAGCAAAAAAGTCCCATTTTCATTGACGAAATGGAAATTTCATGATATACTTGATATAAATACAGGAAAGGAGAGCCGTATGAAATACAGAATTTCGGACAATACCATAGAGCTCTCCTTATCCGAGCTTTGTACGATGGCGTGTGGTTCCTCGCCGCTTGGCGATGGCGTGCGAGAGTCGTTGTATGAAGAACAAACGCTTTTCCCGCGCGATTATCGCAGAAATGTGGCACTTTCGGGCTGTGTGGAGCTCGATGGGGTACGCTATGAGCTGGCGGGTGTTACCGACGGTGTTTTTTGTGCGAACGGCACATGGACGGTGGACGTAGTGCGTATGGCCGACGCGCGCGAGCTTCGTATACCGAGGGGCGAGTGGAAGAGCTACGGTCAGCTTTTGGCCTTCCTTTTGGCCGAGAGAGAGCAGGCTAAGTCTGTGGAGGTGCGTACGGTTCTTGTGGGACGCGAGGGCGGCGTCAAAACGTCGGCAAAAAAGATCTCGCGCGAGAGCTTACACGGTTTTGTGACCACGCTTTTGTCTCTTTTGACCTTTTACACGAAAAAGCTCATGGAGCGCGAAACGGACAGTCGGCCGAGTGCCGACGGTGTTCCTTTTCCATTTCCTGAAATTCGGGAAGGGCAGGAGGAAATGATCCGCGGGGCGATGACGGCCATCCGCCGCGAGAAGCGGCTTTTTGCCTGCGCGCCCACGGGCATCGGCAAAACCATGTCGGCACTTTATCCCGCCGTGCGCGCCTTTGGCGCGGGGCTTTGCGACAAGATCTTTTATCTGACGGCCAAAACCAGCACCTCGCTTGAGGCCTATCACGCCGCAGGCAAGCTTTTTGAGGCGGGGGCGCACCTTCGGACGATCGTTCTCGCGTCCAAGGAGTCGATGTGCAAGCGTCACGGTGGCTGTGGAAAATATTGCAATTCCCGTGACTGTGAGAAGCTTCGCAATCCTATGGAGCGAACGAGGGAAGCAATCGGTGAGCTTCTTGACAAGCAAAACGGCTTTTATCCGGCGGTCATTCGTGAGGCGGCGGCAAAGCACAACGTATGTCCGCATGAGCTGGCACTCGACCTATCGGAGCTTTGTGATATTATTGTTTGCGATTATAACTATCTTTGGGATCCCATGGTATATCTGCAGCGTTATTTCGGCGAGGAACGCCGTTTTGGCGAATATGTCTTTTTGATTGACGAGGCGCACAATCTGGTCGATCGCGCGCGGGGGATGTTTACCGCAACGCTTTCGGCATTGCGCTTGCAGGAGATCTTTGATGCAATACCCATGAAAAACCACCCGCTTTCTCCATCGATGGCGAAGGTGCTTTCTGCTATGGAGGAAACGCGCGAAATGTGCCGCGAGAACCGTCAGGCGCAGGCGGACGGAACGACGACGGGGTATTATATCGGGCAAGAGCGCGCGGCGGCGCTCGACCGTGCAGTTCTTGCTTTTTCCGAAAAAGCAAAGGCTTGGCTTCTCGCTAACCGTGAGGACGAGCTATACGACATTATTAACGAGCTTTTGCGTGAAATGCAGCGCTATGCGGCAATTCTTGCACGTTACGACGAAAAATTCATTACCTATATTGAGGAGACGGAGGGGGAGACCAAGATATCGCTGATCTGTTTGGATCCTACCGAGGTGGTGGGCGAGCGCTTGGATATGGCGCGGGCAGCGGTGCTTTTCTCGGCCACGCTCACGCCACTCACCTATTTTTCCGACCTGCTTGGCGGTGGTAAGCGCGCAACATACTTGGAGCTTGCCTCTCCTTACGCCGCTGAAAATCTTTGTGTGGCGGCGGTGGATACCATCAGCACGCGCTTTGAGGATCGCGACAAGACCTACAAAAAGACGGCTACCTATATTGCCGCGGCGGTCTCGGCAAAGAAGGGAAATTATATGGTCTATTTTCCTTCCTACCGCTATCTCGAAAAGGTACACGAGGCTTTTTGCAAAAAATATCCCGACGTTTGCACCATTGTACAGAAGCGTGGTATGAATCTTGCGGAAAAGGAGGCATTTTTGGCATCCTTTCCGGAGGACACGGGCAAAATGCGCATTGGCTTTTGCGTGCTGGGCGGAAGCTTTTCCGAGGGCGTTGACCTGCCGGGAAGTCGCCTCATCGGCAGTATCATCGTGGGCGTGGGGCTGCCCGGCTTCTCCAGTGAGCGCAATATCATGCGCGATTACTTCCAAAACCGCTACGAGAACGGCTTTGAGTATGCTTACACCTACGCGGGCATGAATAACGTACTGCAGGCGGCGGGGCGTGTGATACGGCGTGAGGAGGATCGAGGGATCGTGGTGCTGATCGACGATCGATACGGTACGCCAACCTATCAAAAGCTCTTTCCTAAACATTGGGAGCACTTGAAATATGCAGGAAATCCATCGTCTCTTGCAGAAATTGTTCGAAAATTCTGGGAACATTGCAAATAATTTGTTATTTTTGCAAAAAACAAATTTCTACTTGCTTTCTCGGAGAAGATATGGTATAATATCTTCTGTTGTTATTTTATTCGACGAAGCGAAAGGAGTTTCCCATGAATTATTCTTCGATGGGCAAGCAGGAGCTGCTCGCAGAGCAGGAAAAACTGAATAAGGAATACGAGGAATATCGGTCAAAGGGGTTTTCTCTTGATCTTTCGCGCGGCAAGCCCGGCAACAAGCAGCTCGACTTGATGACGGGAATGCTCGATTGCATTTCGAAAAACGAGGACTGTCGTTCGGCAAACGGCGTGGATTACCGTAACTACGGACTTCTGGACGGCGTCCCCGAGGCAAAGAGGCTTTTCTCGGAGCTTCTGGATATTCCCGAAAAAAATATTTTGGTGGCGGGAAATTCGTCGCTGAATTTGATGTATGACGCGGTGGCACGCGCTCTGCTTTACGGCGTGGTGGGGAGCTTGCGCCCTTGGTGCCGCGAGGCGAAGGTCAAATTCCTTTGTCCTTCGCCCGGCTACGATCGCCATTTTGCTATTTGCGAATCGCTTGGTATTGAGATGATCACGGTGGATATGACGCCCACAGGACCCGATATGGAGGCCGTGGAGGCGCTTGCGGCGGCCGATAGCAGCATTCGCGGCATTTGGTGCTGTCCCAAGTATTCAAATCCCGACGGTGTGACCTATTCAGACGAGACGGTAACGCGCCTCGCCTCCATGAAGACGGCGGCACCCGACTTCCGTATTTTCTGGGATAACGCTTACGTGATCCACCATCTGTACGAGGATGACCGCGACACGCTGTTGGATATTTTTAAGGAGTGCAAGAAGTACGGAACCGAAAATCGTGTCTTCTACTTCGCCTCGACCTCCAAGATCTCATTCCCCGGCTCAGGCGTTGCCATTTTTGCGGCATCCGAGGAGAATTTGGCGCAGATCAAGCCCATCATGAGCGCACAGACCATCGGCTACGATAAGATCAATCAAATACGTCACGTCAAGTACTTTCAGAGTGCAGAGAACATTCATAAGCACATGACGGTGCTGGCTGACCTCATTCGCCCGAAGTTTGAGATCGTGCTTGACATTTTGGCGAGCGAAATTGGGGAGAGCGGCGCGGCAACCTGGACCAAGCCCAAGGGCGGCTATTTTGTAAGTCTTTATACGATGGACGGTTGCGCGAGAAGGACGTATGCTCTGGCGCTTGAAGCAGGTGTTCAGCTTACGAAGGTCGGCGCGACCTATCCTTACGGCAACGATCTGCGCGACCGCAACATTCGTATCGCGCCCACGTACCCGTCCGACGAGGATCTTTGCGTGGCAATGAAGGTGCTTGCCGTTTGCGTTAAGCTGGCGGCCATCGAAAAGCTGCTTCATGAAATGAGCGAATAAAAACGAAGAAAGAACAGACTTTAAAATGGGTCTGTTCTTTTTGGTTTTAAAACAAGAAGAATACAGAAGAAATGAAAATAAAAATTCCTTTTTCGGAAAAATAAAGAAAGTTATATTCGAGTTCTTATTTGAGAATATATTTTGACACCAAAATATAAAACAAAAATAAATTTTTCCTTTTTGAGAAAAAATAATGCAAAAACCTATTGACAAAATGGAAAAAAAGAGGTATAATTGGTGCATTGAAAGAGATTTTACTACCGTTTTGGAAAGGAATGTACATTATGGCTACGAAAAAAGCACCCAAAACCGTTTTGGTAACCGACGATAAGGAGGCCAAGCTCAAGGCGTTGGATACGGCGATCGCCCAGCTTGAGAGAAATTACGGCGAGGGCGCCGTGATGAAGCTTGGTGCTAACACGCACATGGCTGTGCAGGCGGTCTCCACCGGCTCGATCGCGCTCGACATGGCACTCGGTATCGGCGGTGTGCCGCGCGGAAGAATCATCGAGATCTTTGGTCCCGAGTCCTCGGGTAAGACTACGGTTGCTTTGCATATCGTGGCCGAGGTGCAGAAGGCTGGCGGCGAGGCGGCGTTTATCGACGCCGAGCACGCGCTTGATCCCGTGTACGCCAAGGCGCTTGGCGTAGATATTGACAACCTGCTCGTTTCCCAGCCCGACTGCGGCGAGGACGCGCTGGAGATCACCGAGGCGCTCGTGCGCTCGGGTGCCATTGACGTCGTGGTCATCGACTCGGTGGCGGCTCTCGTTCCCAGACAGGAGCTGGAGGGCGATATGGGGGCATCGCAGGTCGGTGCGCAAGCAAGACTTATGTCGCAGGCCATGCGTAAGCTCTCGTCGGTCATTTCCAAGAGCAATGCGATCGTTATTTTTATCAACCAGCTTCGTGAGAAGGTGGGTGTGATCTACGGCAATCCCGAAACTACGACTGGCGGCCGCGCGCTCAAGTTCTATGCCTCGGTGCGTATCGACATTCGCAAGACCGAGCAGCTCAAGAACGGCAACGATATCTACGGAAACCGTGTCAAGTGTAAGATCGTCAAGAATAAGGTGGCACCGCCCTTTAAGGTGGCTGAGTTTGACATTCTTTACGGTAAGGGCATCTCGCGTATCGGTGAGGTGGTGGACATTGCCATCGCGCTGGATATTATTAAGAAGAGCGGCTCGTGGTTCTCGTACGAGGGCGAGCGTCTCTGTCAGGGCAAGGATAACGTCCGAAAGATCGTGGAGGGCAACCCCAAGATGTTTGAGGAGCTCAACGCCAAGGTGCGCGAGATGAGCGGTAAAATGAATCTGGATGATGATGAATTTGATATGGACGAGGATGGCGACGACGATTTCGATATTCGAGCGCTGAAGAGTGACGACGATGAGAATTGAGCTTACATCGGGCGCAATATCGGAGGGCGGCAAGGAGATCTATCTCACCGTGGAGATACACGGGGGAGAGAAGAGCGAGAAGCGGAGCTTTACGCTGCCGCGCGCGCTTTATGAGGGGCTTTGTCTGCCCATGCCGCCCGCCGAGATCACCGAGGAAAACGTATACGAGATCATGTCTGCCGACGAGCAGTACCGCGCCATCAAAAAGGCCTTTGATATTTTGGCATACGGGCGTAACTCGGTGAAGACGCTCGTCGATAAGCTCCGTCATCGCGGCTTTTCGGACGAGGTGGCCGAGTATGCGGCATCCTATATGCAAAAAAATGGCTATTTAAAGGAAAATAACGATGCCGAGCGCGAGGCCGAGTGCTGTGTGGAGAAGCTTTGGGGCAAAAAACGTATCATGATGCATCTTCACCAAAAGGGATATGACGGCGAGGCCTTTGCGGCGGCCATGGCGTATCTCGAAACGGTGGACTTCGTCGAGCTTTGCGTCAAGCTGATCCGCCAAAAATACCGCACGCTTCCCAAGGACGAAAAGGAGCGGCAGAAGGTCATAGCTGGGCTTGTGCGTCATGGGTATACCTTCTCGGAGATCAAGGATGCCGCCAAGATCGTGGAGTATTATGAGCTCCCGGGAAGAATATGATCGGTGCAAGCTGAAATCATCCCAAAAAACCAAGAGGTAGGCGAGATACTCTTATTGGAGTATCTCGCCTACCTCTTGGTTTTATCTTTTAACTCGTTTTTACTTTTTTCTTTTTCCGTGAGGGAAACTGCATTTGCGACAGAAGAATGGCCATCAGCATGAGGACACAGCCGAAGATCTCGCGTCCCGAGGGGATCGTCCAGAGAATGACCGACTCGGCGACCACGGCGAAGAAGGACTCAAAGCTCATGATGAGCGAGCCTACTGTGGGCTCGGTGTACTTCTGTCCAACCGTTTGGAGCGTATATGCTACGCCGCAGGAAAGCACACCCGCAAAGAGAATGGGGCCGAGCGCGGCCATGATCTTATCGGGATTAAAGCCCTCGAAAATGAACATCGGAATTGCGGAAAAGACGCCCGAAACGAAGAATTGAATACAGGACAGCTTTAAGCAATCCACGCGCGGTGCAAAGCGGTCGATGGCGAGGATCTGAAATGCGAACGCGATCGCACACATCAGCGTCAAAAAGTCGCCAACGGTAATGCCCTTGTCCGCGCCCGTGATGCAAAGCAGATAGAGTCCTGCTACGGCAAGTGCGACGCAGATCCAGAAGTGGTTGCTCACCCTTTTACCG
Organism: Oscillospiraceae bacterium; assembly: GCA_015064795.1. Classification (GTDB taxonomy): domain Bacteria; phylum Bacillota; class Clostridia; order Oscillospirales; family CAG-272; genus RGIG8775. The sequence continues at coordinate 20,646 of SVRO01000002.1, forward strand.
AAAAAGAGGCTGATGATCGGGACGAAAAGGATATACATGGCGGTGATGAAGCCTGCTTTGCCTGCCGAGGTACCGTATGCAATGCCGACCTGCTGGAAGCAGGAGGCAACGCACAGGCAGAATCCGCAGACAAGGCCGCCGTAGATCAGTTCCTTTTTGGTTGCTATGGTCATGGGTTGGTAGGTACCGTCTCTCTTCTTTTTGAAATCCAAAATAAAAATGACGGGCAATAGGACGATCGCACCGATGATCGATCGCACCGCCTGATATTCAAACGGGCCGATGTGCTCCATTGCCACGTCTTGGGCGACGAAGGTGCACCCCCAAATGAGCGTTGTCAGAAAGAGAAGAATATTTCCTTTAATCTGTGATTTCATATTATTACCGTTTCTTTTATTTGTGATATTTTGTGCCTTTTAAGATGTTAAAACACCTATAAAAAATTTCCATCAGCATGACGCGTACAAGCTGATGTGGAAAGGTGAGCTCGGAGATCGAAAGACGGAGGTCGCAGGCCGATTTTACCTTGTCGGAAAGCCCGTGCGAGCTTCCGATGATAAGAGTGAGTGCGCCGTGGCTCTGCTCAATGGCTGCAAGCCTCTCGGCCAGCTTTTCCGAGGAGAATTGCTTGCCTTCCACGCAAAGCGCGATCTTATAGCTTCTCGGAAGTGTGGCTTTGAGAATGCGGTCTGCCTCCTCGTCAAGTGCTTTGCCGATCTCGGCAGGGGAGGGATTTTCGGGAAGCTTATATTCCTTCAGCTCTACAAGCGAGAAGGAACAGAAGGCCGACAGGCGCTTTTCGTATTCCGCGATGGCCTCGCGCAAATAGCTTTCTTTCAGCGAGCCGACGCAAACGATTCGAAAATTCAGCATGCCGCATTCTCCTTTTCTTCGTTTTCTGTCAGTTCGTGGGGCTCCTCACGCACAAGCCAAACCGGCTCACGTGGGTCGGCAACGGCCACATTTACGCCGCTTCCGGCGAGCGCGCCGAACACCTCGTCAAAGGCAATGTCGGGCGTATTGTTGGTCTCGCTTAGGTGCGCCAAAAGAATGTGCTTTGTGCCGTTTTCGGCAAGCTTTAGGGCAAGCGAGGTGCAGTCTATATTTGATAAATGTCCCCGTCGAGACAAAATTCTTTGCTTTAGCGGATAAGGATAGGGCCCTTCCTTTAGCATTTCGATATCGTGATTACACTCTAAAACCACTGCCTCACACCCTGTAAGTCCTTCCACGACGGCCTCCGAGAGAAAACCCACGTCGGTGGCGTAGCCCACCTCGTGACGCATGCCGTTCTCGGTAAAGGAGAAGCGGAAGCCCACGCTTGCGCGGCTGTCGTGCGGTGTGGGGAAGCTTTTTACGATAAGTCCGTCAAGGGATTCCTCGTAGAGAATGGGGTGTATCACCAAATTTTCGGTCAAAGCACCGTCGCTTGCCAAAGGAAGTCCCTTAGCCGAGGCTTCGACGATATGTACGGGGAGCCGGTGCTTTTTGAGAAGATTTTCAAGGGCTGAGGTGTGATCGTTATGCTCGTGCGTTAGAAAAATGGCACGGATTTCCGAGACGTCGGTGCCGATCGCGGTAAGCGCGCGGCAGAGCGCACGTGCGCTCTTGCCCGCGTCTACCAAAATCGAGACACCGCCGAGCCGTAGATAGACGGCGTTGCCGCTTGAGCCCGAATAGAGAGAACAAATTTGCATGGGGAACCTTTCTGCTTATTGAAAAAGTGCGGAAAACCAAGCGGCAAGCGCAAGATTTGGAAACACATAGACATCAAGAAGCTTATAAAAGAAGGTGAAGATCATAGGAACGATGATCAAAAAGGCCTTTTTGCTTTTTTGACGGCGTGCTTTCAGATCGGCGAGAAAATTCTCGCGCATTTGCTTGTCCCAAGTGGCAGGAAGCTCGTCGGTTGTGGGAAGCTTGCCGACGAGTCCCTTATTCATATAGATGTACCACATCGCCGCGGCAAGCGTGATTGCGCCGTAGACGATGCTGATCGTGATCTCGTGTCCCATATCCCATATGACGAGATAAACGCCGAGAAAGAAAATGATGCTTACCGCAAGCGAGATCACGAGACGGAAATTGAAGCGCGAAAGCGCGGCTTTGAGTGATGGTTTCTTTGGCATCATAGGCTTAAAGAACACGCAGGGCGCCGTGTGGGCGGATACGAAGAACGATACAAGCTCCCTCGCCAAAGGCGGCGTCCATAAGCGCGCGGTAGCCCTCTACGTCCTCTTGGCGAATGAAACTTTGAACGGTGCCTGCAAAGCCACCGCCATGTACGCGCCAAGCGGCTTTCTTGCCGCTAAGATATCCCTCGGCTAAGCAGAGCGCGAGCGAGAGACCCTGCTCACGCACGTTTTTCGTGGTGTATACGTTTTGTAGATAGCAGAAGGAGGAGCGGCCCGACTCGATCACCTTTTCTAAGAAGCAGTCAAGGTCACCGCGCAAAAGGGCTTGCTTCTGCTCGGCAACGCGGCGGTTTTCCGCAAAAAAGTGCAGGGCGCGGAGAATCGCGCGGTCACAAAATCCTTTGCGAAGTGCTGGGAGCTCGGCAAGCACGTCCTTTTCCTCGATCTCACGCAGATAGGGCTTTCCGAAATGCGAAGCAATCGCCTTCATTTCGGCGGGGATTGCAGCGTAATCCTCGGTGAGATCGGCGTGATTGCCGCCCGTATTTACGATGCAAAGCTTGTAGTCCGTCATGTCGGCCGCGATGTTTTCAATCACGGGCGCGGACTCGCTGGCAAAATCAATGGCAACGATGCCGCCTGCGGCGCAGGCGACCTGATCCATAAGGCCGCAGGGCTTGCCGAAAAAGACATTCTCTGCGTACTGCGCAAGCTTTGCGATTTCGACGTTGGATACCCGCCCGTCGTTGTAGGTGTGGTTCAAAATGTTGCCGATCATATCCTCAAAGGCGGCAGAGGAGGAGAGTCCCGACCCCTTTAAAACATTCGAGGTGGTGTAGGCGACGAAGCCACCGATCTTGTGGCCCTCCTTGAGAAAGCCTTGGCACATACCGGCGATCAAAGATGCAGAAGTTCCGAATTTTGTTTCGTCCGGAACAGAAAAAGACGCAAAATCAACCGTGTCCTCGCCAAAGCCCTCGCTCTTAAGGCGAATCCTGTTTTCGTTCGTTTTAGCGGCAACGGCCAAAATATCAAGGTCAATAGAGGCGGCAATAACGCAACCGTGGTTGTGGTCGGTGTGGTTGCCCGAAAGCTCACTTCTGCCCGATACCGAATAGATGCCGACGTTCTCGCGGTCGCCGTACAGCTTTTCGAATTCGCGGATGGCGGCGAGATAGCGCTCCTTTTGCGTGGCGAGATTTTCTGCGCCGTAAAGCTCAACAAGCGTTTGGTCAGCGGCGCCGTTTTTCAGTTCTTGGATAAGCTCGGAAATATTCATAAAAGAAGATTCCTTTCACCAATAAAATTAAACACAAAAATCATTATATTATAACACGATTCCTATATCTAGTCAAGGTTTTCGAAAAAGAAGGGCGGAATTTTCCACGTGGAAAATTCCGCCAAGTCTTTATTTTAGTCTTCTTTTCTATCCTTGAACAGCTTGTTGAGACAAGCGGTGGCCAGAACGATCACGCCGATCACGGCGAAGATACCAAGCATACCCTTTGCCATATATTCCAAATTTTTTACGAAATTGGCAGGCTCGAATATCATTTTGGGGGCATCGTATTCCGTGGCATCGTCCTTTGCGACGGCATCTTCTGACTCAGCTTCAGTGGCGTCTGCGATTTCTCCGATTGCATTCTCGGGAACCATATTCTCGGGAGAAGCAATCTCGGTTTCAGCAAATGTTATGGGAACGAGCAGTGCGAACATTATGACAAGCACCGTGACGAAAGAGATCCACTTCATATTTTTGTTTTTCATATTCTGTGACCTCCTTAAATGACTTCAAAGAATTTGAGGATCAGACCACCCGCGATGACCGATGCGATCTGGCCCGAAACGTTAACACCCATTGAATGCATAAGAAGGAAGTTTTGCGGATCTTCCTTGAGTCCCATCTTATGCACGATACGGCCGGACATGGGGAATGCCGAGATGCCTGCCGCACCGACCATGGGGTTGATCTTCTTCTTGAGGAAAAGGTTGAGGAGCTTGGCAAAGAGAACGCCGCCCGCCGTATCCACGATGAAGGCCACGAGACCGAGACCGAGGATGAGAAGCGTTTCGGGGGCCAAGAACTGATCGTAACGCATCTGCGTGGCAATGGTGATGCCAAGGAAGATGGTGACGAGGTTGGCAAGCACCTTCTGTGCCGTTTCGGACAGCGAGTCGAGAACGCCGCACTCACGAATGAGGTTGCCGAACATAAGGAAGCCGACGAGCGAAACCGATTCGGGAGCCACAAGACCTGCAATGACCGTGATAACGATAGGGAACAGGATCTTGGTAGTCTTGGAGACCGATTTTGCCTCGTAAGGCATACGGATCATGCGCTCCTTCTTAGTGGTGAGAAGCTTGATCACGGGGGGCTGAATGATGGGAACGAGTGCCATATAAGAGTAAGCCGCAACCGTGATCGGACCGACGTACGCAGAGCCGAGACGGTTGGCCACAACGATCGACGTGGGGCCGTCGGCCGCACCGATGATGGCGATGGATGCTGCGTCCTTAATATCGGGGAAGAAGATGGACGCCATGCAAAGCGTAAAGAAGATACCAAACTGCGCCGCCGCACCGAAGATCATGAGCTTGGGGTTGGTGAGAAGCGGACCGAAGTCGATCATCGCACCGATGCCGATGAACAGGATGAGGGGGAAGAGCTCGTTGGCAATTCCCGCATTGTAAAGCGTGACCAAGGCCTCCACGTTGTCAAAGATAGGCAGGTTGACAAGGATGGCACCAAATCCGATGGGGAGGAGAAGCGTAGGCTCCATTTCCTTTTTGATGGCAAGGTAAATAAGAATGCCGCCGATGATCCACATGGCGATTTGGCGTAGATCCAAATTCAGTAAATTTTCGTACAAAATTTCCATTTTGCGTTCCTTTCAAAGAGTAATATGACACGATTTTTATAAAAGCCAAAATCAATTTAGTATAGCATATATTTCCCAAAATGTCAAGATTTTATTTCGCAAATTTGATGCCGTTATTTTTTGCCGGGACTCTTGCAATTTATCGGAATATGTAATATAATGAAGAAAAGGCTTTTTCACAGGGAGGCAAGCATCATGAACTCGTTTTTTTCCTACCGTCCCTCCGACCTTTCGCGTATACCGCCGCGCACGCAGGACTCACACAAGGGAAGCTTTGGTCGAGTGCTGGTGGTGGGCGGCTCGGTCTGTATGAGCGGGGCGGCGTATTTTGCGGCCAAGGCGGCGTACCGTACGGGTGCGGGGCTCGTTGAGATCCTGACGCATAAGGAAAACCGCGTCATCCTGCAAACTCAGCTTCCCGAGGCCGTCCTCTCGACGTATGGGGACGATATTGCGAGCAATCGGGAGACGATACGCGCGGCCGTTTCGCGCGCCGACGTAATCGTGGTAGGCGTGGGGCTTGGACAGAGCGAGGCGGCAAGAGAGCTTCTTTCCCTGGTGCTTTCGCACGCCGACGCGCCGCTTGTGATCGATGCCGACGCCCTCAATCTTTTGGCGCGTTACGGCGAGCTTTGGGAGCTGATCTCAGCACCCGTGATCGTAACGCCACACCCCTTGGAAATGGCGCGTCTTTGCCGTATGGACGTTTCGCTGATTGAGCGTGACCGCCTTTCCGCTGCGATCAATTTTGCCGAGAAATACGCGCTTATTTGCGTGCTGAAGGGACATCGCACAATTGTGAGCGACGGAAGCGAGGCGCGCGGACTTGGTGACGAGCATACCGTTTATCTCAATCATAGTGGCAATAGCGGCATGGCCACAGGAGGTAGCGGGGACGTGCTTTCGGGTGTGATCGCCGCACTGATCGCGCAAAAAATGCCGCCCTTTGAAGCGGCGACGCTTGGTGTCTATATTCACGGGCTTGCTGGAGATGCTGCGGCCGAAACACTTGGTGAATATTCGGTCATGGCAAGCGATATCATCGACCATATCTCCGAAATTATAAAAGACTGTCATGAGGAATAAAAAAGAATGGTGACCATACGGCCACCGTTTTTTTATAGCAAAATAGTTGTTGTTTGCAAGATGCAAACTTTGATTTGTGTGGGAGTTACGTTTAGGGAAACTTTTTTCAAAAAGTTTCCCTAACACCCTTCAAAAACTTTTCCGAAAAATTTTACTACAAAGTCTGCAAAAACTTTATAGTAAGAGTTTTTCGAGTCCTTTTGGTTCTTCTCGCTTTAGCGAGTCGAGTTCGCTTCGCGAACTCGTAAAGGCACCGGCGAGGTGTGGGGCAGAGCCCCACATCGTCCTCTCTCCGATAAACATCAATTTATTTTCTGCGCCGTCTCAACCAATATACAAGTCCCGCGGCGAAGATCGCGATCGGTACGAGTAAGATGAGAACGATTGCCCAAAATCCCGCCGTTGCCGTGGGAACGTCAAGGTGTGAGAGGGAGAGGGTAATGGACGGAACCAACGAAACGGGAGCCTCGGCCTTGCAAAGCCACTGGAGTGCGGCAAGGAAATAGGAGTAGTTTCCGCCCTGCGCGGAGGTGTTGGCGTTTTCGTTCGTAATGCCGTACGAGGAGATCCAAACGATTTCCGCGCCGTTCTCGGCCTCGGCCACGACACCGACGTGATGTGCGGAGGGCGTTTGTCCCTCGGGACGATTCATGCTCTCGGCGTTGGTCTCGATGATATACGCGCCATCACTCGTCGTAAAGAGGGCAGTTGCACCCACGCCACTTGGCAGGCTCTCTGCGACGCGGATGCCATGCGACTCGAAAAGAAGGGCAGGCGTGGTTGTGGCGAGGTCTTTCGTTATCGCGTGAGACGCAATGTTGGGAACGAGGTAGAAGGGATATTGGTAGTAATGCTGGTTATCGGTCTCGATCACGATGCCGTCCTCGGCGTAAAGTCCGTATGCGTTCGTGACCGAAAGGAGATTGGTAAGCTCCGATATGCCGGGAAGCGTGACTAACATAAGCTTGCCGCCTTTATCCAAATAGGCGGAGATGCTTTGCGCCTCCTCGGCCGTCAGATCACTTTGCGGACAGTGGATAACCAGCAGAGCGCAGTCCTCGGGGATGGCTGTCGCCCCCTGAAGTGTGAGGGATGCGGTCGCCATATATTGAAGCTCAAGCTTGTCGGTGAGCGCGGTACTGAGCTCGGTCTCCGAATGCCCGCCTAAAATATATACGCGCGACAGATCGTCGGAGGTCACGTAATCGATGGCCGAAAGCAACTGTCCCTCGCCGTCAAAATGATAGGTCGGCGTGACGGTTTGGCCGTAGTAGGCTTGTAGCATATAGACATACTGTTGCGCTTCGGCCGCGGTGAGCTTGCCTATGAGCCCCTCAAGCTCGGTGATCGAGTAATAGAAGAGGTCGCTTTGTGTGAGTACGCGAGCCCTTTTGTCGCTTTTTACGACGATACTGTAGTTTTCGTAGCTTTCCCCGATGCCGAGCGAGGAGACGAAGTTGGCATCGGTTGCCGTATCGATCACCTTGACGCTTACGTGCGAGCTATAGGACGGAAGCTTGTCAAGGAAGATCTTGGTTTGAAGTCTCTCGTCAACAAGCGATCTCTCGCCACCTGCGGCAAGATAATAAATCTCCACGTCTTGCTTTAGCTTGGCAAGTGAGCGCTTGGCGGTGCTCGTGACCGAATAGATCTTATCGGCGCTGGCGTCCAGCTCGGTCACGCTCGTGGGGAGCAGAGAAAAGAGAAAATTCAGAGCTGTAAGGCCTATGAGAACGGCAAGCGTAATGAGAAAAACGCGAAGCCCCATATTCGAGGTCTTTTGTTTGAAATCCTTCAAAACATTATTCATTTTGTTTTCCTCCTTTACGACCAACGCTTTTTTTCAAGCGACTTTACCGTGAGAAAGACGAAGAATGCGCTGAAGGAGAGGTAGAATACGACAGCCTTCAGATCCAAAACGCCGTAGGTAAAGCGGTAAAATTTCTCAAATGGGGCAAGGTAGGTAAGAAGTGCTGAAAAGCTTCCTTCAAAGAGTGTGCGCTTCCAAACATAAAGCAGGAGAATCAGCGCGCAAAATATGCCGCCGCAAGCGAGGGATATGGGCAGATTTTTCGTGAGATAATAAAGAATGAGAGCGGCAAGCACGGCAAGCACGAGGAAGCAGCCGAGCGAAACGAGCGGCGTAACCGGAATCATGCCCGAAATAGCATTCATAAAATAGAGAAGCAGCGTGACGGCAAAGCCACCGACTGCCGCGATAACCTGGCTTTCGGTGAAGGAGGAAACGAACATACACAGTGCGATCAGCGACGCGCCCAGCAGGAGAAATCCCAAAAGCGAAGCGTATGCCGAAGCAAAATTCACGGCACCGACGCTAAAACCGGCAAGCAGCAGGGGATAGAGCGCCATGATAATAACGGGGATGAGGAAAACAGCCAGCATGGCGAAATATTTACCCATAACGATAGAGGAAAGTCGGAGGGGAAGCGCGTAAAGAAGCGAGTCGGTCTTCATACGCTTGTCCTCGGTGAGTGAGCGCATACAGAGAACGGGCACGACGAGAACGAACACCAGCGTGATCTCCTCAAGGGCATATTCAAAGGCTGAAAACTGTCCCATAAGATTGATGGCGGTTGTGAAAATACCCGTGAACAGCAAGAGCACCGAGATGAAAAGTACACCCGATACGTTGGTGAAATAGGATTTGAATTCTCGTTTGAAAATGGCCATCATTTTACGTCACCTCCTTTGCATTCTGTTTCATTTGGTACAGAATGCTCGTGTCTTTCGATTGTAGGGCACTCTTCGCTTACCTCCTCGTCCGATGTTAGACGAAGGAAGATGTCTTCAAGTGATGCGTGCTTTACGTACATCTCGACGAGCGACATTTTTTTGTCGGCAAGCGTGTAGAATATCCTGTCACGCGGATCACACGATGGGTCGGTATCCAGCGAAACGTGACAGATTTTTCCGTCCGAATTTTCTAACTTAACGCCGCGAACGCCGTCTATCTCGGAAAGAAGTGCGGTAACGGCATCGGCGTTGCCTTTTACGGTGAGGTGAAGGGTGGCGTCGGCCATGGCACTTTCCTCCAGGTTTGCGAGTGAATCGTTTGCCACAAGGCACCCACGCGAGAGGATCATGACGTGGTCGCAAACTGCACTGATCTCGGCTAAAATATGGCTGGAAACGATGACAGTCTTGGTTTTGCCGAGCGATCGAATCAGCTCTCGGATCTCGATGATCTGCTTGGGGTCAAGACCAACGGTTGGCTCGTCCAGAATGATGATCTCAGGGTGGCCGAGAAGTGCTTGCGCGATGCCTACGCGCTGACGGTAGCCTTTGGAAAGATTGCGGATAAGGCGATCGCTGACGTGCGTAATCTGCGTCAGCTCCATAACCTCGCGTATCTGTCGCGGTGCCTCCTCGTAATCCACGCCCTTGGCTTCGGCAACAAAGGTAAGATATTCGGCTGGGGTCATTTCGGTGTAGAGTGGCGGAAGCTCGGGAAGATAGCCGATCTTCTTTTTTGCCGCAAGCGGATTTTCAAAAATATCCACTCCATCTACGAGAACGCGTCCGCCCGTTGCCGAGAGACAACCCGTGACGATGTTCATGGTCGTGGATTTTCCTGCACCGTTTGGGCCTAAAAAGCCGTAAATTTTTCCTTTTTCAATGGTAAAGCTAAGGTTGTTTACGGCACAAAAATTGCCGTATTTTTTTGTTAGGTTTTTTACTTCGATCAAGATATTTTCCCCCTTGATTTTTATCAAGAATACATTTTTATTATATTGGGAAAATGTGTTTTAACTATGGATTTTTTTTGAGCATTTTATGACTTCTGTGGAAAAGTCTGCTATTTTTGTCGAACGAAAGTACGAATTCGACAAGATGCTGCAAAAAGCGCTCTTGAAAAGAAATACATATTATAATATAATCGATTTATAATATCTACTATCACCCTAAAAGGTTGAGTACGGAGGGTCGCGTGGTCGAAACGAATCATTCCTTGGCATCTTTCCTCTTTCATGAGGGGACGAATTACCGTGCGTATGAATATATGGGGGCGCACCGCGAGGGCGACGAATACGTGTTTCGCGTGTGGGCACCTCATGCTACGCGCGTTTTATTGGTTGGAGATTTTAACGGTTGGGGCGAGGATACGCCGATGCAAAGAGTCACGGAGGGCGGCGTGTGGGAGGCTGCCGTCGACGCCGAGCGCTTTTCGCGTGGCAGATGCTATAAATATAGGATAGACACGCGGCAAGGGAGCTTTTATAAGGCCGATCCGTACGGCTTTTGTATGCAGACGCCGCCAGACACCGCGTCGGTGCTTTTTGAGATCGAGGACTACGAATGGCGAGACGGCGCGTGGATGAAACGGCGAGCCGAAACGATGGGAAGCGCGGCCATGGAGCAGCCGATCAACATCTACGAGCTACATCTCGGCTCGTGGAAGAAGCACGAGGACGGCTCCTTTTATACCTATCGGGAGCTTATTTTCGAGCTGGTGCCTTACGTCAAGCAGATGGGATATACGCACGTTGAGCTCATGCCCGTCATGGAGCATCCGTTTGACGGCTCGTGGGGTTATCAGGTTTGCGGCTATTTCGCGCCCTCGTCGCGTTACGGGACGCCCGCCGAGTTTATGGCCTTGATCGATGCCTTTCATGAGGCAGGGATCGGCGTGATACTCGATTGGGTACCCGCGCATTTTCCGAAGGATGCGCACGGACTTTATGAGTTTGACGGCGAGCCTCTGTATGAGTTTCAAGGGTTCGATCGCATGGAGCATAAGGGCTGGGGCACGCGATGCTTTGATGTTGGCAGAAACGAGATCGAGTGCTTTCTTGTCTCGGGAGCAAGCTTCTGGGCCGAGAAATACCACGTCGACGGACTTCGCGTGGATGCCGTGGCATCCATGCTCTATTTGGATTACGACAGGCTTCCGGGCGAATGGATCCCGAACGTAAACGGGGAGAATAAGAGCCTTGAGGCGATCGCTTTTTTTCGAAAGCTGAACGCGCATATGCGGGGAGCCTATCCCGACGTTCTGATGATCGCCGAGGAATCGACGGCCTTTGGCAACGTTACGCGTTTTGACGAGGGCGGTCTTGGCTTTTCATTCAAGTGGAATATGGGGTGGATGAACGATATTTTGTCCTACGTGGCGATGGATCCGATCTATCGGAAATATCATCACGAAAAGACCAACTTTTCGCTGACCTATAGCTTTAGCGAATCCTATATTTTGCCCATCTCGCATGACGAGGTCGTGCATGGCAAAAAATCACTTCTCGACAAAGCATTCGGCGACTATCGGCAAAAGTTTGACGCAACGCGAAGCTTTTTGACCTACATGATGACGCACCCGGGGAAAAAACTGACCTTTATGGGATGTGAGATCGGCCAGTTTCGCGAGTGGGATTTTGCGGGGCAGACCGAGTGGTTTTTGCTTGACTACGACGCGCACGCGAGGCTTCAGTATTTTTGTGCCGAGCTCAATCACTTCTATCTGGAAAATCCGCCGCTTTATGAGATCGACGGCTCATGGGAGGGCTTTCGGTGGATAAGTCCTGACGACAGGGAGCGCAGTATCCTCGCTTACCGCCGCATCGGAAAAGACGGGGAGGAGCTTACCGTCGTCATCAACTTTACGCCCGTGGTCTATCGCGACTATATATTGCGTGTGTCACAAAAAGGCGTATACGAGGAGGTCCTCAATTCCGACGACGAACGCTTTGGCGGTGCGGGAAATACGAATGGAGATCCGCTTGTTACGTCGGATGCGGGCGAGATCTGTCTTACGGTTGCCTCTCACGGCGCCCTGATTCTTCGGCGTCGACGGGAAGAGACTTGATTTTAATACTTTTTCGGGGGTTCATATGCTTAAGAAAAAAGAATGCGTGGTCATGCTTCTTGCCGGCGGACAGGGAAGCCGGCTTTACGCTTTGACCGACAAGGTGGCAAAGCCTGCCGTTTCCTTTGGCGGCAAGTACCGCATTATCGACTTTCCGCTATCCAACTGTATCAACTCGGGACTTGACACGGTGGGTGTTCTCACCCAATATCAACCTCTCGTTTTAAACGAGTACGTAGGCAATGGTTTTCCGTGGGATCTGGACCGCGCGTACGGCGGGGTTTCGATCTTGCCGCCTTATCAGGGAAAAAAATCGTCCGATTGGTACAAGGGAACGGCCAACGCCATCTATCAGAATATTGAATTCATCAACCGCTACGATCCCGACTACGTTTTGATCCTTTCGGGCGACCACATCTATAAAATGGACTATTCGGGAATGCTGGCGTACCATAAGCTCAAGGGGGCGGACTGCACCATTGCGGTCATTGACGTGCCGCTGGAGGAGGCAAGCCGCTTCGGCATTATGAGCACGAACGTTGACGGCTCGATCTATCGGTTTACCGAGAAGCCGAGAAACCCTGACAGCACGAAGGCCTCGATGGGCATTTACGTTTTCAGCAAGGATAAGCTTTTAAAATATTTACAGGAAGATGCCGCGGATCCCGAATCTGCGGGCGACTTTGGTAAGAACGTCATTCCGCGTATGCTGGAAGCGGGTGAGAAGATGTACGCATATTCCTTTGACGGCTATTGGAAGGATGTGGGTACGATCGCGTCGCTTTGGGAGGCCAACATGGATATGCTGGGCGAGCGTCCTGCACTGGAGCTTGGCGACGAGAGCTGGCGCATCTATTCGCGCCATTTCAACGAATCGCCGCAACACATTACCGAAAGTGCCGTGATCCGCAATTCCTTGATTACCGAAGGGTGCGAGATCGGCGGCACGGTCATAAATTCGGTGATCGGTACGGGCGTGAAGATTCGCGCGGGGGCTACCGTAAAGGACTCGGTCGTGATGAGCGGTACCGTCGTGGAAAAGGGTGCTCGCGTGGAATATGCCATCCTTGACAGTGAGGTTACGGTGAGCGAGGGGGCTCTGGTCGGCAAGCCGCGCGAGATGGCAGCAGGGGTTACTGTGGTCGGCATGGGTGTATGCATTCCCGCGGGATACGTCGTGGGGGATGGCGAAAGAATCACCGAGATTGGAAGGGAGAGAGAGGCATGAGTGCGGCAGGACTTATTTTTTCTAACATTCACGATCAGGTGATCAAGGAGCTCACGCAGAATCGCACCATGGCAAGCGTCCCCTTTGGTTGCCGCTATCGCTTGATTGATTTTACGCTTTCCAATATGGTAAACTCGGACATTACCAAGATCGGCCTTATTACGCATAACAATTATCAGTCGCTTTTCGATCACATTGGAAACGGCAAGGACTTTGATCTTGCACGCCGTTCGGGTGGACTCAAAATTCTTCCGCCCTTTATTTCCTCCTTTGCAAGCCCCATTCCCGACCGCCTGTATACTACGCGCCTTGAGGCGCTTATGGGGGTCATGAGCTTTTTGCGCAACTGCAAGGAGGAGGACATTATCCTTTCGGATTGTGATGCGATATGCAACGTCGATCTTGGGGAGGTGCTGGAGCAACATAAGGAGACGGGGGCCGATGTCACGGTGGTGGTTGCGAATTATACTTTTGGGAAATACGAGCTTCACGCAAATGTAGTTTGCGTGGAAGCCGACGAAAATGGGCGTTTGACGGCTCTCTCCAAGGCGCGCCCCACGGAGGGAAAACGCCTTATTAGCACCAATATCTTGGTGATTCGCCGCGCGTATCTGATCGCACTTGTGGAATATGCGGCGGCAAGGGGCTATAAGGATTTTTATTTGGATTCGCTTCTACCCGTGTTGGCGCGTGATAACATTTATCTTTACGAGCATAAAAGGTATTATGCCGTCATCGGCTCGCTTGAGGGATATTACGCCTGTAACATGGAGCTTTTGGATCCCGCGATCCATCGGGAGCTTTTTGGGGTGGAAGGCTTTCCCATCTACACGAAGGTGCGAAATTCCGCACCGACGAAGTACACCGAGAACGCCGACGTCAAGAACTCCTACGTGGCCGACGGCTGCGTGGTAGATGGTACGGTGGAAAACTCCATTTTGTTTCGCGGCGTTACGGTCGGACGGGGAAGCGTGATCCGCAATTCGATCGTCTTGCAGGATGCGGTGATTGGAAACGGGGTCACCATGAACTGCGTGATTACCGACAAAGGCGTTATCGTCCGCGACGGTCGAATGCTTTCGGGGCACGAAACACTTCCGTTTTTCATTGCCAAGGGAACGAGGGTATAACTATGAAAAAAATATTATTTGTAGGAGCCGAGGTCATGCCGTTTGCCGCCACAGGCGGTCTTGGCGACGTGATGGGATCTCTCCCCGCGGCCATTAAGGCCGCCGATGAAAGCACCGATATTCGCGTGGTGATGCCGCTCTACCGTGCGATCGACGAATCGTGGCGCGAGCAGATGACAGAGGTGGCAACCTTCCATGTGTGGCTTTCTTGGCGCAAATTATACTGCGGTGTCAAGAGCCTTTGCCGCGAGGGTGTGACATATTACTTTATCGACAACGAGTATTATTTCGACCGTGAGGGGCTTTACGGCCATTACGACGACGGCGAGCGTTACGCCTATTTTTGCATGGCAGTACTCGAAATGCTGTCGCATATCGACTTTTTCCCCGATGTGCTGCACGCACACGATTGGCAGGGCGCACTCAGTATTGTGTATCTGGATCGCTTTTTCCGTGGACGTACGGGGTATGAGAAGATAAGGACCGTATATACCATTCATAACATTGAATATCAAGGGCATTACGATTTTTCGATCCTTTATGACGTGTTCGGACTTGGCGAGGAGATGCACGATATCCTCGCGTATGACGGTCGCATCAATCTGATGAAGGGCGCGATCGTTTGCGCCAACCTTGTGTCTACCGTAAGTCCCCGCTATGCCGAGGAGATCCGCTCGGGCGAGTTTGCGCATCGACTGGAGTATATCATTAACGATAACGCCCACAAGCTTCGAGGCATTCTCAACGGCATTGACTACGTTTTTTACGATCCCGCGCACGACGGCGCGATCGCGCATCGCTTCTCGGCCGAAACGGCCGAGGAAAAGGTGAAAAACAAAACGGCTCTGCAACGGGAGCTTGGACTTCCCGAGGGGGAGAAGATCCCCATGCTTGCCATGATTTCGCGCTTGGCGACGCACAAAGGGCTTGATCTCGTTTGGCAAGTGGCCGACGGACTTTTGGCCACGGAGAATTTTCAGCTCGTGGTGCTTGGTACGGGCGAGGAGCGGTACGAACGCTTTTTTGAGGAGCTTGCTCATCGGTTTCCCGACCGCGTGCGCGCACTTCTTCGCTACGACCGCACGCTTTCCAAGCGAATTTACGCCGCGGCCGATCTTTTCGTGATGCCGTCAAGAAGTGAGCCCTGCGGGCTTGCGCAGATGATCGCCTCGCGGTACGGTGCCATTCCTGTCGTGCGAGAGACGGGTGGACTTTTCGATTCGATCAAGGGCTACTATGAGGAGGACGGCGAGCCGCGCGGCAACGGCTTTACCTTTGCAGGTTACCGCGCCGACGAGCTATACGAGAGAATTCTTGCCGCGCTTGCGCTTTATCGGCAGAAAGAAAAGTGGCAAGCCCTTGTTACTCGGGTGATGCGGAGCGATTTTTCGTGGTCTGTCTCTGCCCAAAAATACCTGGCGATGTATCAGGAACTTTAAAATTTAGAAAGGAAATTTTTAGTATGTCAAAAACGCTTACCGAAGCGCAGGTTCGGAAAAATATAGAATCCAAGCTGTCCGGTCAGTTCGGGTGTACGGTCAAGGAGGCCTCGCGCGAGCAGATGTACAAGGCGGCGGCGATGACGGTAAAGGACATTTTGACAGCGAAACGGGCCAACTATAAAAACAAAGTAAACGAAGTGGGAGCCAAGCGTGTTTACTATATGTGCATGGAATTTTTGCTTGGCCGCTCCTTAAAAACCAATCTTTCCAATCTCGGACTTATGGAAGAATACCGTGCGGCACTTGACTCACTCGGCTTTTCACTTGAGGACCTTTACGAGTGCGAGCCCGATGCGGGACTTGGGAACGGCGGCCTTGGCCGCCTTGCCGCCTGCTTTATGGATTCGCTTTCCTCGCTTGACTATCCCGCTACGGGCTTTTCGATCTGCTACGAGTACGGACTTTTTAAGCAGATGATCGTGGACGGTATGCAGATCGAGCTGCCGGATATTTGGCTTCCCGGTGGGGAGGTATGGCTTACGCCGCGTACCGATCGCATCTTTAAGGTGCGTATGGGCGGTCGCGTGAGGGAGGAATGGCGAGAGGGACATCTCGGAATTCGCTATGAGGGTGGCGAGGTCATTGAGGCCGTGCCTTACGATATGATGATATCGGGTGCGGATAGCGAGGCCGTCAGCCTTTTGCGGCTTTGGCGTGCGCGGGATATTCAAAACTTCAATATGGGGCTTTTCACGCAAGGGCAGTATATGCGCGCACTGGAGGAAAGCACCAACGCCGAGATCATTTCCAAGGTTCTATATCCTTCTGACAATCACACCGAGGGAAAGCTACTTCGGCTTTCCCAGCAATATTTTCTCGTTTCGGCATCGGTGCAGAGCATCGTGCGCGACCACATGGCCGTTTACGGTACGCTGGATAATTTCGCGGAAAAGGTGGCCATTCACATCAACGACACTCACCCCGCGCTCTGTATTCCCGAGCTTATGCGCCTGTTGATCGACGAGTATTTCTTCCCGTGGGAAAAGGCGTGGGAAACGGTGCTTCATACCGTTTCGTACACCAATCACACCGTAATGCCCGAGGCGCTTGAAACCTGGAACGAGGATCTTTTCAAGCTGAGGCTCCCGCGTATTTACCGCATTATCAAGGAGATCAACGAGCGCTTTTGCCGCGATGCATGGCAGAATTTCCCGGGAAATTGGGATCGCATTGCGGGCATGAGCGTGATCGGCTACGGACAGGTACGCATGGCCAATCTTTCGGTGGTGGGGTCGCATTCGGTGAACGGTGTTTCGAGGCTTCATTCGGACATTTTGAAAAGCGACACCTTTAAGGATTTTTACCGTATGTATCCCGACCGCTTCGATAACGTCACCAACGGTGTGGCGCACCGCCGCTGGCTTTGCTATTCAAACCCAAGGCTTGCCGCGCTTCTCGATGAATGTATTGGCCCCGCATACCGAAAGGAGCCTCAAAGGCTTGCGGATTTTGCGAAGTTTGCCAACGACGGCGGCGTGCTTGCGAGTCTTCGCGACATTAAGCACCAAAATAAGATTGCTTTTTCGCATTATTTGATGAAAAAAACGGGCAAGAGCTTGGATACGCATTCGGTTTTTGACGTGCAGATCAAGCGCTTGCACGAATATAAGCGTCAGCTTTTAAACGCTCTTCACATCGTGGGCCTCTATCTCGATCTTAAAGAGAATCCCGATAGAGAAATGCAGCCGCAGACCTTTATTTTCGGTGCGAAGGCGGCACCCGGCTATCAAATGGCAAAGCAGATCATCAAGCTTCTTTGCTATATCAGTCGCGATATCGACCAAAATCCGCGTATTCGCGACAAGCTGCAGGTGGTCTTCCTTGAGGACTATAACGTAAGTCTTGCCGAAGCGCTCATTCCCGCCGCTGAGATTAGTGAACAGATCTCGCTTGCGGGTAAGGAGGCCAGCGGAACGGGCTGCATGAAGCTGATGATGAACGGCGCGATCACGGTGGGTACGCTTGACGGTGCTAACGTGGAGATGCTGGAAGCTGTGGGCAAGGAAAATATGTTTATTTTCGGTCTTAACAGCAGAGAGGTCGACGAGCTTTGGACGCGCGGCTATCACGCGGCCTCTTATTACAGCAATAACGAGCGCTTGGGGCGGATCATCAATTATCTTCATGTCGGCTTTGCCGGCGAGTCCTTTTCGGATATTGCGATGTATCTTTTGTCGGGCTACGGTATTGCCGATCCGTATATGTGCTTGGCGGATTTTGAATCTTATCGCGGGGCGCACGCCGAGATGCTTGCGGCCTATGCCGACAAACCGAGGTGGAACCGTATGTCGCTCTTGAACATTGCCTCATCGGGATATTTTGCGGCCGACCGAAGCGTAGAGGAATACGCCTCGCGCATATGGGGATTGAAAAAAGTCAAGTCCGAGAGTTGAAAAGGAGTCTTATATGTTGCCAAAACTTCACCAAGAGATCGAGAAGAGAAGTGCGCCCGTCATTCAAAGGAGCGTGGACACCTGGGACGTTTCACGCCGTGGTGCCTTCCCGCTTGGTACGGTGCTTCGCTTTTCGGTGCATTTGCCGAGAAGGCTCGGGGTGTCGGCTGTCGTGATGCGTCTGTGGCGGGACGGCGAGGAGGCGCGCGACCTTCCGCTTGCCTTTTCGTCGAGCGCGTGTGGCGTGGACGATTATACCTTAACACTTAAGCTGGACGCTTCGCTTTGCGGCGGTGAGGACGGACTTCTTTATTATGAGATCCTGTTTTTACGAGGGGGCGAAACGCTTTTTACCAACTCGATCAACAACGTGGATTTTTTCCTCGGCGATAGCCCGTCGACTCCCTTCCGTCTGCTCGTTTACCGCGCGGATTTTTGCGTACCCGCGTGGTTTGCGGGCGGCACGATGTATCACGTGTTCGTCGATCGGTTTTGCCGCGGCCAAGAGTCCCCTCATGTTCGCTCCGATGCCATTTTTAACGACGATTGGGAAAACGGTGTTCCTCAATATCCCGAACAGTCGGGAGATGATTTTTCCAACAACGAGTTTTTTGGCGGTGACCTTACGGGCATTGTGCAAAAGCTGGACTATCTTGTATCACTTGGCGTTACGGTGCTTTATCTCAGCCCCATTTTCAAGGCGTATTCCAATCATAAGTACGATACGGGTGATTACGAAAAAGTGGACGAGGCGTTTGGCGGGAACGAAGCACTTCTGCGCCTTATCGAAGCGGCGAGGAAAAAGGGGATCCGCATTCTTTTGGACGGCGTATTCAACCATACGGGCGACGATAGCCGTTATTTTAACCGCTACGGAAAATACGAGTCGCTCGGGGCCTATGAGTCTAAGGATTCGCCGTATTTTCCGTGGTATATCTTCCGCGAGCATCCGCATTCCTACGAGAGCTGGTGGGGAATCCGCATCTTGCCCAAATTGAATCCCGCATGCAAGGCTTGCCGCGATTATTTTGTGGGGGAGGACGGAATTATCGCACGGTATCTTAAAATGGGAATCGGGGGCTGGCGCTTGGACGTGGCAGACGAGCTGTCGGACGAATTTTTGGACGAATTACGAAGTGTGGCCAAAAAGACCGACGGGGACGCGTTCATCATTGGCGAGGTTTGGGAAAATGCCGCCGACAAGGTAGCCTACGGCAAGCGGCGGCGCTATTTTCGAGGCACACAGCTTGACAGCGTGATGAACTATCCTCTCAAAAATGCCATTCTTGCTTTTGTCTTGGAGGGAGATGCGGAGTGCTTCTATAATACCGTGACGGAGCTTTATTCCTCCTATCCGCCCTTCGTTTGCGATGCACTTATGAATCTGCTTGGTACGCACGATACGGCGCGAATTTTGTCGGTATTGGGCAACGCTCCGCTTGACCGAATGTCCAATGCGGATTTGGCGACTTACCGTTTTTCCGGGG
>SVRO01000088.1 GCA_015064795.1 Oscillospiraceae bacterium
AGTCGAGGAAAAAGGCTGATGGAATATGCGAATATTCCGAGGTCTTTTGACGATGAATGGCGCAAAATATGCCTTTTATAAACGGGTTCGTATATCTACTGTCACCCTAAGCGTTCTCTCTTAACAAAAAAATTACAAACCCCCTTGTCAAGCGGGGTTTTTTTTGGTATAATAATAGAGAATAGGACTTTATTATTTGAATCGGACGCCAATCGGCGCAGGAGGTACACATTGATCATCGCACTTGAGGAGGCAAAGCTTGCCCTCCAAAAAATGAGAGAAGACATAAAGGAGCTTGGAGAGGCGCTTCGCATTGACGAGAAGCGTGTAGCGGTCGAGGAGCTGGAAAAGCAGACGATGGAGACGGATTTCTGGTCGAATCAGGAAAACTCCTCCAAGGTGCTCCAGACCATCAAGCAGATCAAGGACACCATCGGCGGTTACGACGACCTGGCAGGACGTCTGGAGGACGCCATCGTGCTTGCCGAAATGGCCATTGAGGAAAACGACGAGGACTCGCTCGCAGAGGTGCAGTCCGAGCAAAAGGACATTGCCGCCGCCATCGAAAGAAAGAGCATGGAGGTTCTTCTTTCGGGCGAATACGATAAAAATAACGCCATCGTCTCCTTCCACCCGGGTGCAGGCGGCACCGAGGCGCAGGACTGGGCGCAGATGCTCTACCGCATGATCACACGTTGGGCCGAGCGCAACAATTATAAGGTCAAGCTGATGGATTGGCTGGACGGTGACGGCGCGGGCATCAAGAGCGCGACGGTCATGGTCGAGGGCCTCAACGCTTACGGCTACCTTAAGGCCGAGAACGGCGTACACCGCTTGGTGCGTGTGTCGCCCTTTGACTCGGCGGGCCGACGCCAGACCTCGTTTGCATCGGTCGAGGTCATGCCCGAATTTGAGGAGACGGGAAAGATCGTCATCAAGGACGAGGACATCGAGATCACCGCACACCGCTCGAGCGGCGCGGGCGGCCAGCATATCAACAAGACCGACTCGGCTATCCGTATCGTGCATAAGCCCACGGGTATCGTGGTCGGCTGTCAGACCGAGCGCTCCCAGCTTCAAAACAAGGAGACCGCACTCAAAATGCTCAAGAGTAAGCTGATGGAGATCCAAATTCAAGAAAATCTGGAGCGCATCGAGGACATTAAGGGCAACAAGACCAACATCGAGTGGGGCGCGCAGATCTGCTCTTACGTATTTATGCCCTACACGCTCGCGAAGGACACGCGTACCGGCTACGAGGACGGTAACATCTCGGCCGTTATGGATGGCGAGATCGACGGCTTTATCAACGCTTACCTCAAATCGATTGCAAAATAAGGAGGATCACTCATGGATAACAAGCAGAAAAAGATACTCGGCATTTCGCTGATCGTTTCGGCGATCACCATGCTCTTTACGCTGATCATTGCACCCGCCAGAAACAAAAAGACCTCCCGTTTTCTCGGCTTTTTGGCCGCCCTCGAAGGCCTTGCCGGCCTTTTCGTGACGCTGGAGGAGCCGCGCCGCTTGCTTCGTCAAAGAAGAGCGGAGCTCGTTGTGGACGACGGGGAGCTTTTTGACGAGGACGAGGCCGACGACGCCGTTTCGGTCATTCATGCCGAGCTTTCGCACTCGGGCGAGGGCGAGGGCGCACCCGCACTCCACTTCGACGTCCCCTGCGACGAGGAAGCCTCGGAGGAAGATTTCATCTAAAGAAGAAAAAGCAAAAATTATACCCCCAAGGAAGCAATTCCTTGGGGGTTTTGTCCATATTGGAGCCTGTCGGTGTTCGGGGGGCACCGCCTTTTACACGGCGACAAGAAGCATAAACAGCGCCGCCGCCAGCATCCAAACCACCGCGCAGATCGAAAGCGCATACCAGCACTTCGCCCGTCCCGTTTTTTTGGAATGTGCCAATGCAAGTCCAACGATAAGCGCGGCCAAGGGGAGCAGGAAACCCGCAAAAACGGTCAACACGAAGAAAAGCACAATGTCGGTGCGCCTGTCTTGAGAGTCGGTCTCATCGATCGGATTGCCGTAAACGTCGTAAGTCCCGTCCATCACATAGCGCTCGTAAAGGATCGTAGTTTTTTGGGGAGCCATGGCGTCAACCGCTTCGTCGATCTGCGTGCGCATGGCCTTATCCAACTCGTATACGTGTACGCTTCCCGAACGGTAGGAAAAAAAGCCGTCCGCGTCGAAAAAGCGATTATCCAGTGTCTCAAAGCAAACGTAGTAATAGCTTCCGTTCGGCATAATATACACCGCACCGTGCTGGTAAGCCTTGGTCTCGGTTCGGTCGTGTACCGTGATCTCCAGAATATCGGCCTCGCCAAGCTCTCTTACGTCCACCCATTTTCGCGGCAGACCTTGGTTTTGATAGCTCGCCTCCAAGGCCGCAACGAGATTCTCGCCGATCTCGGTATAGTTGTAATTGTCCAAAGATTCCAGATAGTAGATGCAATCGGTGCGAGCAAGGAAGGCGTCCAGAATCTCCTTTCCCTCCTCGTCCACGAAGATCGAGTGGTATCCCGCCTCGGTCCCCACCGACACGATGTGCGGATCGGCCGATTCGCCGTAGACCTGACACATCTTGCCCTTCCAAGCGGCCGAATTCGCAAAGTGAAATACGCGATTTGCGTCTCCGTAAAAGGCACCTCTTACATAATAGCGTTCGTAGCGCTTCTCCCCGCCGTAAAGATATTCCAGGTTTTCGTCCAGCTCCCACTCCACAGGAATGTACTCCTCTCTCGCTCCCACAGCAAGAACAAGAAGACTAAAAAGCATTCCAAGGCAAAGGATCAAGGAAACGATTCTCGTATAAGGGTCTTTCTTTCTCATGGTCGCACCTCCTTACGCCAAATTCAGCTTGCGGTCAAGCATGTGTTGCGTGATTGCGTAGAACGTGACGGCTATGGCCGCCAGTGCGGCGATGACCGCCAAAGCCAAAAGCGCGTAAACGGCGCAGGCTCGGTTGATCGAGGCGTTCTCCATAAGGATCATCATGCCATTGGACGCAAGACTGCCGAAAAAGAGAAAGGCAAACTGTGCGAGCACGCCAAGTGCCGAGGAAAAGGCATAGTAGAGTCCGATCGATAGGATCAGCCTTGCCTTTTTCGCCAACACCGCCCCAAAGGTAATGCAGAAATGAATCAGTGACACGAAGAACAACAAATACGCAAGAATGGCAAGAAGCCCCTCGAAAAGATAGACGATCAGCCACGCACCGACACCTGCCCACGTCTCGACCAACCACGCACCGATCCCCTTCAGCACGGCAACGTTGAAAAAGCCACCGCTCGCCTCGGGGGAATAGAACAACAATGCGAGCAAAATCAAGGAAACGGCAATCACGACCAAATGCGCGAAAAGCCAAATGACCGCATTTACCGTCTTGGAAAGGAAAAGCGTGCTTCTCTTGACGGGCAGCGTAAAGGTGAGATAGCCCTCGTCGGTAAAGAAATGCCTATAAAAGCGGACGAAAACCAAAATAACCGTAAAGACAAAAGAAAGAACCACGGCAAATATACAAAAGACGGCCACAAAAAAGCCCAAAAAGGAGGCTAACGTCAAAAGGATGCTTTCGGTTCCCTCGTCCACCACGTGCACGAACAGCCTTATAAGAAGCGAACCGACGACGGCTGCCGCCAAGGAAACGACCGCACCGATCCACCAAAGCTTCGATATGGCCCTTATATCGTATTTTAATACCTTCTTGAGCATGAAAACACCTCCTTGAAGAGATCGTCGAGCGATTTTCCGTACGCGGCGCGCGCCTCGTCGGCGTTGCCTGACATAAGAATCTGTCCGCCATATCCCATAAAGAAAAATTCGTCAAGAACCGGCTCGATGTCGTGAATCAGGTGTGTTGTGATCACGACCGATGCCTCGGGATTGTAGCTTCCGATGATGGTTTTCAAAATGTAGTCTCTGGCGGCGGGGTCCACACCCGCGATCGGCTCGTCAAGAAGATAGAGCCTTGCGCGGCGCGCCATGACCATAATAAGCTGAATTTTTTCCTTGGTGCCCTTGGAAAGCGTTTTGAGGCGCGCCGAGGTCTCAATGCCAAGATCGGCCATCATGCTTCTCGCCAAGGAGGCGTCAAAATCCTCGTAAAAATCCGAAAAATAGGAGATCAGCTCCTCCACCCGCATCCCGCGGCTGAAATAGGTGCGCTCGGGAAGATAAGAGATATAGGAATTCGTCTCCTCGCTTCTTGGCTCGCCGCAAACGGTTATCGTGCCGCTATCGGCAACGAGAAGTCCCATGACCAGCTTCATAAAGGTCGACTTTCCACAGCCGTTCGGACCCAAAAGCCCAATGATCCTGCCGCTTGGCAGATCGATATTCAGATTGCTGAGAACCGGCCTTTTATAGCTTTTCCAAAGATCCTTGCAGCTCAAAACAAAATCACTCATCCATCCCTACCTCCTTAATATAATCCATAAGCTCCTCGCGCGAGATGCCAAGCGCCCGTGTCTCCTGACAAAAACGCTCCACTGCCGCTTGGCAGATCCTCCTTCGCGCACCTTCGATCACCTCGCGATCCGCGGTGACGTATCTTCCGATCGTTCCCCGCGAGACGAGAAGCCCCTCCTCCTCCAAAAGAGACAACGCTCTTTGCATGGTGTTGGGGTTTACCGACGCGTCAAAGGCAAGCTGCCTTACCGTCGGGATCTGCGTATCCGGCCCATAGACTCCGTTGACGACATCGCGACGTAGCCTGTCTGCGATCTGAAGAAAGACCGCCTGTGTGCCGTTAAATTGCCAAGACAATGCTTTTCCCCCCTCCTGTATCACTTCACTAATACAATAATACAAGATTTCAAGGCATATGTCAAGTACGCCTCCCATATTTTGTAGACCGGCACAAAAAAGGCGGGTAAAATTTGTTAATAAAAACAAAAACCAAGGGCTTTCCCTTGGCTTTAAATAAATTGATGTTTGTAGGGGAGTTACGCTTAGGGGACTTTTTGAAAAAAGTCCCCTAAGAAACCCCAAAAACTTTTCCTGCGGGCAAAATGGGTGTTGCGGATCTGTAAAACGAACGAATGAGCAAAAACGAACGTAAGAGACGGTGTTCAAGTCATTTTGAGGCCGTCTGGGGAGACGGCCGAGGGCGCGCAAATGCTACATCGCCGAAAAGAAAGCGAGCTTTCTTTGTCGGCGTGTAAGCTTTGCGCTGACGGACAACCGCTTCGCGGTTTTCCG
>SVRO01000003.1 GCA_015064795.1 Oscillospiraceae bacterium
AGCATCATTACCGCCACGTTTACGTTTTCGGAGCTTGCTACAAACTCAAAAAACTCATGAAGCGATATGTTAGAACGGTAAAAATGCGATATCTCAGACGGAAAAACATTCTCTCTATCATAAACATCATCATTATATTTAGAAACTGTTCCATACATAGCCGTAATAAGTGCTTTTACTGCTTCAAATGCTTTTAGCACAGATTCGCGGCGATCAAGCCCTTCAAACAAAGAACAGATTTCTTCTGCCGTGCTTTGCTTTTTGTCCTCGGAAAGTCCGAGAAGCGTGTCAGTAGTGACACCATAATATTTTGAAAGCTCTACAAGCATTGAAAGATCAGGTGTCGAGGCACCATTCTCCCATTTGGAAATCGTTTTATTTGAAATAGATAGGCTTTGTGCCACATCTTCTTGTGTTACTCCCTTTGAAGTGCGGAGCTCCACCAATTTTTCTGCAATCTTACATTTGTACATATTTTTTACCTCTCGAAAAATTCAAGTTCCGGAGCTTGTAACTATATTATATACGAAACTGGCAGTAGAGTCAACAGAGAGAAATTTTATTATTTCTCTGAAACAGAGATTTATCGAAAGGATAACAAAATGGTGGTTGAAATTGTAAAATGTATAAAATACCGCCGAGAGCGACCAAACGGTTACTCTCGGCGGTGTTCTTATCTGTATACATATTATTCTAACTCAAAAAGCTTGATGGACTTGATGACACTTCCCTCCTCGTACTCGCGCACTTCTCCAAGCGCAAAAAAACTTCCATCCTCACGGCATACGCGCACACGCGTATTTTCTGCCAAGGTCGTTCCGATCTTTTTTTGATAGATTTCACATCCGCTTCGGAAAAGCCGTTCGTAGAATGCCGGAAGCTTTACGCGCGGAAGTAACGCAAAAAGCGACTCGATTGGTATCAAAAGTGATTGCAAGGCCGCATTGTCCATATTTTGCAAAGCTTCAAGTGTATAACTTTGATCGATGCAAAAGCCGCCCGTTTCGGTTCGTTCCAGGGAGGCCATAACGGCACCGCAACCAAGCGTCTTACCAATGTCGGCACAGAGCGTGCGAATATAGGTTCCGGAGGAGCATTCCACGTCAAGAATATAGTCGCTCGCGCTCTCGGTTGGTGTGCATACGAGCGAGAAAATTGTAACCTCGCGCGCCTGACGCTCCACGGTAATCCCCTTCCTTGCCAGGTCAACCAGCTTTTGCCCCTGCACCTTAAGTGCGCTATACATCGGGGGAACTTGGGAAATATTGCCCACAAAGCCTTCACAAGACGCCAAAACCTGCTCGGTGCTTGGCAATTCCTTGGTTTCGGAAAGAATATTTCCCGTAATATCCTCGCTATCGGTCGTGATACCAAGACGCATAACGGCACGGTAACGCTTTTGGTCAGACACCAAATACTCCGCCGCTTTTGCCGCACGACCGACAAGCACCACCAAAACGCCCGTTGCCATGGGGTCAAGCGTTCCCGTGTGACCGACACGCCGCGTTCCGTATAAGCGTCTCACCTTATTCACAATATCGTGCGAGGTGACGCCCGCGTGCTTGTTGATCACAAGAACGCCGCTTGGATCAAGACCTCCGTTTTGTTCTTTCATTCCGATCTCCTCACAGAATCATATCCTCGGTTTTCATCTTGGGGACGTGATGTACGTCGTTTTCGTCACGGTAGTATGTAAGTTTGCCGTCTACTGCATCTTCAATGATCACAGTCTCGTCGGGCTTGCCAAGCGCAAGGATCAAACGAGGCTTTTTCTCCGGCGGAATGTTAAGAAGCGTAGAGATCTTTTCCGCATCAAAGCTTCCGATCATACAACCGCCAAGCTCCATCTCGGCCGCTGAAAGCATAATAGTCTGCGCGGCAATGCCAACATCACGTGTAAAAATATCTTGCTCGGCACAAATCACAATGTAAGCGGTGGGCTCGTGTCCCGTTGGTGGAAAACGGCGGTCGGTAAGCGCGCCCGCCCACTTCGTGAGAGCCAGCACCTTGTCGCACTCAGCCTTTTCGTAACACAAACGGAAACGAAGCCCTTGCGCATTTCTTGTGGATGGCGTATATCTTACGTTATCAACAAAGCTCACAAGTGTTTCTTTTGATACACTTACAGAGCTGTCAAAGCTGCGATAGCTTCTATTTTTCAGCAAAAGATCTCGAATCATTCTTCATTCTCCTTTATTGGAAATCGCAAACAAGCCGCATAGATCGGCTGACCTTTCGACGAAAAGAGTGTTTCGTATTCGGTCATTACGTTGCCCTCGTTGTGTTCGGAGTTGTGCAGATCACGCGTGATCCACTCGCTCTCAAGCCCAAATGCCGCAAATTCCTCAATGCTGAAATCAAAAAGCCCTTCGTTATCGGTCTTAAAGACAAGAATACCGTTCGGCACTAACAATTCCTGATACAACGCAAGAAACGTGTGATAGGTCAAGCGTCTTTTCGCGTGTCCCGATTTGGGCCAAGGGTCGCTGAAATTGAGATAAATGCAGTCGATGCTTCCCTTGGGAAACCACTCGAGCAGATTTTTTGCGTCACCAATCAAGAAACGCAGATTGTCATTTCTCTCCTCGGAAGACTTTTTCGCCTTTTCCAAGGCAAGACATGCAACGTCCGGCACCTTTTCCATGGCAATAAAATTCACGTCGGGATGCGCGTTTGCCATGCCGCAAGCAAAGCTCCCCTTTCCGCAACCGATCTCCAAATGAAGTGGTCTCTTACAGGAAAAGGCGTACCCCGGCTCTTCCTTCAGTCTTTCGACCTCGGTTATCAAAAGCTCGCGGCATGCCTCAATTCTTGCCGCGCCATTTTTCTTTTTTCTCATTCTCATAAAGCATCGTTCTCCTTTAGGTGAAAGTAAGGGGCATCTCCCAAGGAGGTGGCCCCTTTCTTTTATCTTCGATTATACATTAAAGCGGAAAAGTACGATATCACCGTCGGCAATCACGTATTCCTTACCTTCGCTTCGAAGAAGACCTGCCTCCTTCACGGCGTTCATGGTTCCCAAGCGAACAAGGTCGTCAAAGGACACGATCTCGGCGCGAATGAAGCCGCGTTCAAAATCACTGTGGATCTTTCCTGCCGCCTGTGGTGCCTTGGTACCCTTGGTGATCGTCCACGCGCGAACCTCCTTGGGACCTGCCGTCAGGTAACTTATAAGACCAAGAAGTGCGTAGCTTGCCTTGATCAAGCGGTCAAGACCGCTCTCCTCAATGCCCATGTCCTCAAGGAATGCCTTCTTTTCTTCTGCGTCAAGCTCGGCGATCTCAGCCTCAATCCCTGCGCAAATGGCAATGATCTCGGACTTCTCACTTTCGGCATAGGCCTTCAGCTTACAGTATCTCTCGTTTTCAAGCGGTTCGTGCCCCGCCTCCTCCTCACAAACGTTTGCCACATAAATGATTGGCTTCATCGTGAGAAGCGGAGATTCCTCCAGTATAGACCGTTCTTCCTCGGAAAGCTCCATAGTTCTTGCGCACTTGCCTTCTTCCAGGACGACCTTTACGCGCTCCAAAAGCTCAACCTCGGTGGCAAGCGTCTTGTCACCCTTCATAGCCTTTTTGACGCGGTCGATTCTTCTATCAAGAATTTCAATATCCGAGAAGATAAGCTCAAGGTTAATGGTCTCAAGATCGCGCATCGGATCAATATTTCCGTCCACGTGAATAATATTATCGTCCTCAAAGCAACGGACAACGTGAACAATAGCGTCCACCTCGCGAATGTGCGAAAGGAACTTGTTGCCAAGGCCCTCTCCCTTGGAGGCACCCTTGACAAGACCTGCAATATCCACGAATTCGATCACGGCGGGCGTGTATTTTTCGGGGTTATACATCTCGGCCAAAACGTCAAGACGGCTGTCGGGAACAGCTACCACGCCGACGTTCGGCTCGATCGTACAGAACGGATAGTTTGCAGATTCCGCGCCTGCATTGGTGAGCGCGTTAAAAAGTGTACTTTTGCCAACGTTTGGCAAACCAACGATTCCAAGTTTCATGTTTCTGCCTTTCAAAGTCTTTTTTTATCCTACCTATTATATACCATTTTTCATCTTTTGGCAAGAGCGTTTTTATATTTTTAGGCGTTTTTTGCAACAAATTCTAAAAAAACTATTTTCATTTTCACAAAAACATGGTATACTATATAGGAATAGGAATAATTTACTTATTTTTGGCAAAATTCACAAACTCATCACAGGATTTCCTATTTCTTATTTTATAATAAAATTGAAATACTTATATGCAGGAGGACTTGTTATGATGGACACCAAAATACTCATTGTAGACGATGATCCCGCCATTTGCGATGTGATCAAGATCTACTTTGAGAATGAGGGTTACGAGATCAAAATTGCAAATGATGGCGCGGAGGGCGTGAATTATTTTAAAATGTACGAGCCCGATCTCGTATTGCTCGATATCATGCTTCCCAAGAAGGACGGCTGGCAGGTCTGCCGCGAGATCCGCGAAATCTCTTCCAAGCCCGTTATCATGATCACTGCTAAAGGCGAGGTCTTTGATAAGGTTTTAGGTCTTGAGCTCGGTGCCGACGATTTCGTGGTAAAGCCCTTTGATATGAAAGAGCTTTCGGCAAGAGTAAAGGCGGTCCTCCGTCGCTCGCAGGCACATTCCGCGCATGACGACGACGAGGTCATCAAATTTGAAAATATCGAGATCAGTCTTCAAAAATATGAGTTGAAGCTGAACGGCAAATCGGTGGATATTCCCCCCAAGGAGCTTGAGCTTCTCTACTTCCTTGCATCCAATTACAATCGCGTATTTACGCGCGATCAGCTTTTGGACAAGGTATGGGGCTTTGATTATCTCGGCGACTCCCGTACCGTAGACGTTCACGTGAAACGCTTGCGCGAAAAGCTGGAGGGTGTTTCGGATAAGTGGAACCTCAAAACCGTTTGGGGAGTTGGTTATAAATTTGAGATTTTGAGCTGACGTCCTGTCAAGCGAGACAAACTGAAAAAAGGGTGCAGTATGTTTAAAAGCGTTTTTGCCAAATATATTACGGCGTTTATCCTTATTATTTTCATCAGTTTCTCTATGATGCTTTCGATCATCGTCTCCCTTGTCAACAATTATTCGGTCAATATTCGCTCGGAAATCGTAAAAAGCGCGGCGCGCTCAGCGGAATCGTATTTGACTCTCCGCTTTGAAGAAGCCGACTCCTACGATCTGCGCGATTTTGTTCTTGAGAACTATACCGATGTCAACAACATCATGGAATCGGTTGCCAAAAAATGCGATGGTGTTTCTCTTATGCTGGCTGACCGTAGCGGCAATCTGATCCTATATGCGCACCCCGAAAAATCGGGATATTTTCAAACGCCCATCTTTCTCCCCGCGGATATGCACGAATTGCTTCTTGATAAGCAGGATGCAAGATCGGTGGGAACGCTTTCTGGCGTGTTTGAATCCGCGTATATCTCCTATGCTACGCCGATGTTGGACGATGAAGCGAATTATTGCGGCTCGGTGATTGCCAGCACCTCGGGAAGCTCGGTAGAAACGCTTCTCAATAAGATGATCAAAACCATCTTCATTTCTTCGCTTTGGATCCTGATTGCCGTGTTGATCGCCGTGTATTTTATCACGGAAATGATCACGGGCCCGCTTCGCGAGATGAACAAGGCAGCTAAAAAATTCGGAAGCGGACGCTTTGATATCCGCGTACCCGTGCGAGGAAACGACGAGGTGGCCGAGCTTGCCAAAGCCTTCAACGACATGGCTACGTCACTTGACAATTTCGAAAACACGAGAAATACGTTTATGGCAAATGTTGCTCACGACCTGCGAACCCCCATGACCACCATTTCGGGTTTTATCGACAATATTTTGATCGGTGCCATTCCTAAGGAAAATGAGGCTTATTATCTCGGTATCATCAAAGAGGAAATCAAACGCCTCTCAAGGCTTGTCTCTTCCCTGTTGGATATTACGCGTTTGCAGGCGGGTGACCGCAAGCTTGTTATGGCAGATTTTGATATCTGTGAGCTTGCCCGCTTGATCCTTATCTCCTTCGAGCAAAAGATCGATTCTAAAAAGCTCAACGTAGAATTTGATTGCGAAGAAGAACGGATGACGGTAAATGCCGACCGCGATGCCATTTATCAAATTCTGTATAATATTTGTGACAACGGGGTTAAATTTGCAAGAAATGGCGGCGATTACCGCATTCGCATCCAAAATGCCGACAAAAAGAAAATACTCGTAAGCGTTTATAACACGGGGGAAGGAATCTCCCCGGATGACCTCCCTCATATTTTTGAACGCTTTTATAAAGCCGACAAGAGTCGCGGCGTCGACAAAAACGGGGTGGGCTTGGGTATGTATATCTCGCGAACCATCATAGAAGCTCACGGCGAGAAAATATGGGTAGAAAGCAAACACCACCAATTCAGCGAATTCTTCTTCACTCTTCCCAAAGGAAGTCAAAATTAAGATAACATCCTCATTATCATAAGCAAGGAAAGGTACACCATGGACGAAAAAAATACGAATTTTGAAAATCAGAATACCGAGGAGGCGGCGGAGACAAACGAGCCGAACGATAGCGTAAAGCAAGACGAGGTATCCGTTACCGAAAAAGCGGAAGAACAGAACGCACCCGTTTCCGCGCAACCTGAAACGGAAATTCCTGCGCCTACTGTCGTATACCGTTGGGACTATAACGAGCAAGCGCGGGTTGACCGTTCCCGTTCTTCTAAAAGAAAAAACAGCGGCAAGGCTCTATACGCCGCTATTCTCGCCTCGATCTTTTTGCTTACCGTATTTCTTTTGGTTGGTGCAATGTTCCTTGGTAGTTTTGTCAATTCAAGAAAGGATGACGACGCATACGCGTCGCTCAGCGATCTCTATGACGCGTGTCTTCCCTCTTACGTGGCAATAAGCACCGTCACCTCGTCGGGTGAAGGTACGGGTTCGGGTATCATCCTTACATCCGACGGATATATCGCCACTAACTACCACGTGGTAGAAAACGCCAAAACCATCCGAGCCATCACAAGTGACGGGCAATCCTACGATGCGGAATTCATCAACGGCGATGAGTTGAACGACGTTGCCGTGCTCAAGGTAGAAGCACACAACCTCAAGGCCGCCAAAATCGGAACCTCGGAAAATTCCCGAGTGGGTGACCAAGTCATAGCAATCGGAACCCCTCATAGCATTGATTATCAAGGGACGATGACGTCGGGATATATTTCGGCACTGAACCGCCGCTTCGTTGAGCAAAACGAAAACGGAACGGTAAAAAAGGTTCTGTACCTCATTCAGACCGACACGAGCGTAAATCCGGGAAACTCGGGTGGCCCGCTCTTTAACCGAAACGGTGAAGTTATTGGTATCGTTACCCTGAAGATTGCAGGAGCGAACTACGAGGGGCTTGGCTTTGCGATTCCGATGGAAAGCGTGATGCCTCTGATAAACGACATCATGAGAAACGGTGAGATCACGGATCCCGATGCAGGCGGTGCCAATCACGGCGCGGCGCTTGGCGTAAGTGGATTTGACGCCGTAAAGGATACAAAATATCTCCTGTCGGGCAGCTATCACTTCGAGGTCGTTTTCGACGAAGAGCTTGGCGAGGATTGCTTGTTATATCCTTCCATTTACGGAGATATCAAATTGCCGATCCGTGACGAAGCAGTGCTTGCAGAGTACAATATTACGGAATACACATTCTTTACAGCAGAGCATACCGGTGTGGTAGTGATCTCTACTACGGAAAATTTTGACTCGGCAAAAAAACTGAAGTTATACGATATCATTCTTACGGCCGACGGTCTTCCCTGCACGCAAACGACAACGCTTCGTGCATTGGTTTCCACAAAGAAGATCGGAGAGGAGATCAAGCTTGAGATCTTCCGCGACGGCGAAATCCGCACAGTAAACGTCAAGCTGGGCGCTTCCGCCGACATGACCGATTAACAAAAAAGGTTGCAGAACAAAGTTCTGCAGCCTTTTTTGTTTACTTATAAAGGGGACCGTAGGTCGCGCAAGCGCGGTAGTCCTGACCTTCCTTATCCATGCCAAATGCGTTCCATGCAGCAGGACGGAAAATATCGTCCTTGGGAACATTGTGCATACATACGGGGATGCGAAGCATCGAACACATGGTGATCAGGTCGGCGCCGATATGGCCGTAGGAAATGGCACCGTGGTTGGCTCCCCAATTTTGCATTACGTCATAAGCCGTCTTGAAGGGCGATCCCTCCTTGCCGTCACAACGGGGCGCAAACCAAGTGCAAGGCCACGTGGGGTCGGTGCGTGCCATCAGCTTATCGGTAACCTCGTCGGGAAGCTTCACAGTCCATCCCTCTGCAATCTGAAGAACCGGGCCAATACCCTTTACCAGATTGAGACGGATCATGGTAGCGGGCATTTCGGCACGGGTTACGAAATGGCTGGAGAAGCCGCCGCCACGGAAGTTATCAAAGCCTGCTTCGCACCACACGGTTGCGTCGGTCATCTTCTTAATATCTTCCTCGGTAACCTCCCACCATCTCTTCATAATGGGGTTACCGTTCTCATCGGTGCATTCGCCGCAAGCATCAAGACAAGCAGCACCCGAGTTAAGCAGGTGAATAATACCGTCGGATTCAGCAGCCTTACCTTCGAGCTTATATCCCGTAACTCTTTCGGTAGCATCGCCCGACCAATAGGTACGAACATCGGCAAAGATCTGTGCGCGATGCGTAAGCAGTCTCATAAAGAGCATACCGAGACCGTTGAGCACGTCGTTTTCGGTAGCAAGCGTATAGGGCTCACGCGCGCCCTCGTAGTCAAAGGTCGAGGAAAGAAGAGCCTCGGGATAGTCACAGTTGGGCCAATGGTCGGTCCACTGTCTCTGTCCCTGGAAGCCGCCTGCAATCGCATTGTGACCAACCTTTTCCTCCTCGGCAAAGGCAGGAAGATTGGGATTACCGCGCATAAGATCCTTGATGATGCAGTACATCTTGACGGTAAATTCCCACTGCTTTTCCTTTTCCTCGGGCGTGAACTTGATACGGCGCGTTTCGCCAAGGAATTCCACTTCCTCGGGGTTGTTGTCGGGGCCTTCCTTGCAATGTTCCTTCGTCCATGCAAGTGCCTTCTGATACTCTTCCTCATTGTAGATTCCCTCTTCCATGCGGCGAAGGATCTCTACTTCGTCAACCGACTCGACGCGCATGCCAAGATACTTTTCGATGAAATCCTGATCGATAATGGAGCCCGCAATACCCATGCACTGCGAACCGATCTGGAGATAGGATTTACCACGCATGGTAGCAACCGCCACGGCGGCGCGACCGAAACGGAGAAGCTTTTCCTTCACGTCCTCGGGGATCTCGGTCACCTGATCTCTGTCCTGCACCTCATGGCCGTAGATGCCAAATGCGGGAAGTCCCTTCTGCGCGTGTCCGGCAAGAACGGCGGCAAGATAAACGGCGCCGGGTCTCTCGGTTCCATTAAAGCCCCAAACACCCTTGATCGTATGCGGATCCATGTCCATCGTCTCGGAGCCGTAGCACCAACAAGGAGTTACCGAAAGTGTGATGGAAACGCCTTCCTTCTTAAACTTGTCGGCACAAGCAGCTGTTTCCGGAACACGGCCGATCGTGGTATCGGCCATAACCACCTTCACGGGCTCACCGTTGGAGTAGAACAGATTCTCCTCAAACAGTTTTTTGGCGGCTTTCGCCATAGCCCAAACCTGAGGTTCAAGGCTCTCTCGGAGCTGTCTCGGGCCGCGGCGGCCGTCAACGATGGGACGAATACCGATTACGGGATAATCACCAATGATTTTGTTTGCCATTCTTTTTTCTCCTTTTTAATATTTTGGTTTTTTATTGACAAAATGAACAAACTGTGTTAAACTGATTTTATATTTATGTGCTTTCTTACATAATATCATCTTTTGAAGCACATTTACATGGATTTTTGTAACAATTTTATGGATTTTTGAACAATGAGGCCATTTTATGAAACTTTCACAACAACCGTTGTTTCCAATCAATGCAAGCAAATCCAATATTTCCATTGCAGCAGGCGGCTTTGTTATTACCGACGAGAGATGGCATCGTGAACCCGTTTCGGATCCCTTTTCAAGACTGTATTACGTCACCGACGGAAGCGGTGTCATCTATTCGGATACCGAAAGCATGAAGCTCGAGCCGGGGTACGTTTATCTTGCCCCCTGCGGCTCAAAATTCGGACATTATGGTACCGATTCGGTGGAAAAGCTGTATTTTCATATTGGTATGATCCTTCCAAACGGCTACGATTTCTTGGACGGCTTTGATCATTTTTCCCGTCTGCCTTGGCCGATCGAGCATACCCAAAAAATGACGAAATGGTATCTCAGTGACGATTTCACCGACCACTTGCTTTTAAAGGGCGAGATCGACCGTACGGTTATGGCGTTTGTGGAAGCCGAAAAATATACGCCAATACACCGCATGAAATATTCCGCCTCGGTCACGAACGCAATCAATTTTATAAGAAAGAATCTTTCGGCTTCGCTCTCGGTGCAAGACGTTGCCGATCACACGCTCTGCTCGCGCGGAAGACTTTCCTCCGCGTTCAAAGAGGAGCTTGGACAATCTACCGCCCGTTACATCGAAAATCTTCTCATGATCCGTGCGCAGACCATGTTGCTTTACACCGACTACACCATCGGCGAGATCAGTACACTTCTCGGATTTTGTGATCAGTTTTATTTCTCACGGCGGTTTAAACAGTACTTTTCTCTATCTCCCAAGGAATACAGAAAACGCAAGGAAGAACCATAATATAAAGGAGATTGCTTACTCATGAAAACCATTCTTTTTCAAGGAGATTCCATAACCGATTGCGGCTGGGATCGCAACAATCCAAACTCGCTCGGACAAGGATACGCACAGCTTGTGGCGGCCGAGCTTGGATTTGAAGCCCCCGGCGAATATACTTTTTATAACCGCGGCATTAGCGGCAACCGCATTGTCGATCTCTATGCGAGGATCAAAGCAGACATCATCAATCTGAAGCCTGATTATATGAGCATTTTGATTGGGGTCAACGACGTGTGGCATGAGATCATGAAGAACAATGGCGTAGACGCTGAAAAGTTTGAAAAAATCTACACCATGCTTTTGGAGGAGGTTTTGCAGGCACTTCCGAACTTGAAAATTTTTCTGATTGCCCCCTACGTTGTCAAAGGCAGCTCTACTGACAATACGCAGGACGCCCCAAACCGCTTTCAAATCTTTCGCGAGGAAGTGGATAAACGCATTGCGGCCGTGGAAAAACTCGGTGAAAAATTCCATCTTCCCGTTCTGCATTTACAAGAGAAATTTGATGAACACATTGCCAAAAACAACAACGCTTCATATTGGGTTCGTGACGGCGTGCATCCCGCGCTTTACGGCCACGAGCTGATCGCACGCGAATGGCTCCACATCTTTCGCACGCTATAATGGCAAAATATAAAAAAGAGTCGCCAAGGGTGAGCGAAACGGGGTTCACTTCATCAAAGCGACTCTTTTCTTTTAAACGGGATAGCAAATCTTTGCCATAGCTCCCCTTTCTACAAGCTTACGCCGTGCGCCCTCGGCTTCTTTTTCGGTCTCAAAAAGACCGA
This sequence comes from Oscillospiraceae bacterium, assembly GCA_015064795.1. Classification (GTDB taxonomy): domain Bacteria; phylum Bacillota; class Clostridia; order Oscillospirales; family CAG-272; genus RGIG8775. The sequence continues at coordinate 11,626 of SVRO01000003.1, forward strand.
ATACCGAGGGGCCGCTTCCGCTCATTCTTGCGGCATACGCGCCGTTTTCACGCAAGATATTCATGGCTTCGGTCACTGAAGGGCGAATCTCGCAAATAACACCCTCAAATACGTTGAAAAAGCCTTTTGACGCCATTTTTGCGTCTCCCGCCATCATTCCCTCGCGCAACGCTTTCAGCGCACTTTCGTTCCACGCGCGATTCGAAAAATCATCATACCTCTCATCTAAGCGGCGGTATGCCTCGGGCGTAGAAACTCCTTCTCCAAGCTTTGCGCACAAAATGGGACATTTGGGAAAGGAGGTCTCGCAGGGAAATATTTCTTCACCGATCCCGCGAACGACCTTCGTGCCGCCCAAAACGCAAAAAGGAACATCCGCACCAATCGAGAGGGCAAGACGCAAAAGCTCTTCCTGCGAAAGACGGTTATCAAAAAGACGGTTCATTCCCCTAAGAACCGCGGCCGCGTCCGTGCTTCCACCTGCCATGCCAGCCGCAACGGGAATTCGCTTGCGGATCTCGATTGCAACACCGCAATCCTTGGAAATTGCTTCCAAATATTTCGCAGCGGCACGATATGCCGTATTTTCTTTTCCAACGGGAATGCTCTTGGTGTCAATTACCAATTTTATCTCGTTTGATACACTTTTCTCTATATAAACCTCGTCATACCAATCAACACTCTGCATAACGCTGACGATGTTATGGTATCCGTTTGGACGTTTATTTTCAATATCGAGAAAAAAATTCAATTTGGCATACGCTTTTTCAAAAACCATAAAAACTCTCCTCAGTATTTGCTACGACATTATTGTACCATATTTGCGTTCAAAAAGAAAGGTTTTTGCAAAAAATTATATTTATTAACATTTCTATGTATTGACGAAAACGTGAAAACGAGTTATAATAGAATATATATTGCTATTATTGAAAGGATGTCGGGACAAAGGATGTTTGATTTTAACGACAAGAAGAAAAAAACACTTGCGATCTGCGCCGCGATCTACGCCGTATTGGTGCTTCTTTTTGTGCTGATCGTAAATTTTGATAAATTCAGCGCATGGGGAAATTGGATCAAAGAGAAGTTTGACGTTTTCACCCCCATTATTATCGGCGCGATTCTTGCCTATCTCTGCGCCCCGCTTGTGCGCTTCTTCCAAAACGTCTTTTTGAAGCGCATGAAGAACAACCGCGCCAAGCGCGGTCTGTCCATTCTGTTTACGTATATCGTTGTATTCGGCGTAGTAATTGCTTTTGTTGCCTTGATCATTCCCCAGCTTCTCAGCAGTGCGGAGGAATTTTTCAAAAAGATGACGGATGGAACGTACTTGAATAACGCCATCGAATCGGTAAATGAAATCTTAAACAAGTTCTTGCGCGATAAAGCTGAGGATCAGTTTGAGTTTATTGATAAGCAAAAGATTATTGAATACATCCGCGCATTCTTCAACAATTCCGGTACTCTTTTCCAAAAGCTCGGTAATTTTGTTTTAGCTTATGCGTCCAACTTCGTGATCAGCATCAAAAACATTTTTCTCGGTTTCCTTCTTTCCGTTTACTTCCTCATCTTTAAAGAAAAGATCTATGCGCAAACCAAAAAGGCCATGCTTGCGATCTTCCCAACGAAAAAATACGAATCCATTTCTTCGTGGGCCTCGTATGCCAACGATACCTTTGGTGGCTTCGTCGTAGGCAAATTGCTCGACGCCATGTTCATGGTGATCGCCTGCTCCATTGTCTTTGGTATTGCCGGCATTCCTTATACGATACTCATTTCGGTTATTATCGGTTTTTCCAATATCATTCCCTTCTTTGGCCCCTTTATCGGTGCAATCCCCTCGGGCTTTATCGTACTGATCGCATCCGACACCTCCAAGCTCATCCTGTTCGTTGTTCTGCTGCTTATCATTCAGCAGTTTGACGCTAACGTAATGGAGCCGAAGATCGTGGGTGATAAAACGGGGCTCACCTCGCTCGGCGTTATCGTGGCCGTCCTTATCATGAGTGGATATTTTGGCATTCTCGGCACTGTCTTTGGTGTTCCAATCTATGCCATCCTCTGCTCCCTCATTGGCAGTTGGGTAGACGGCGGCCTGAAAAAGAAGGAGCTTTCCACCGAGCTTGCTGATTATTATCCTGAAAATTCCTTGGTCAATCCCAGAGAAACGACCGAAAAGAAGTCCAGAAATATTTTCCATCTCATTGGCATCTTCTTTGCCTTTCTTTTCCGAAAGATCAAGAAGCTCTTCGCTTTTTTCGCCGCGAAGTCAAAGGCAAAAAAGCGTCACAACGAAGAAAACAAAAATAACGAAGATGAAAAATAATAAACTTCGTCCTTGTTGGGAGGTTATAACATGTCAGAAATGAAAAAAGGAAGCATTTCCGTAGAAACACAAAATATTTTCCCAATCATTAAGCGTTGGCTCTATTCCGAAAAGGATATTTTCCTGCGCGAAATCGTTTCCAATGCCACCGACGCCATTACGAAAATGAAGCGCCTTTCATCGCTCGGTCAGATTCCTGCCACCGACGAGGCTTACCGCATTGACATTACACTTGACAAAGCGGAAAAGACCATCACCGTAAGCGACAACGGCATCGGTATGTCCGAGGAGGAGCTGACGAAATATATTTGTCAGATCGCACTTTCGGGTGCCGTTGACTTTGTTCAAAAATACGAGGACAAGAACGATACTGCCGCCGGTGGCATCATCGGGCACTTCGGCCTTGGCTTCTATTCGGCCTTCATGGTAAGCGAAACGGTGGAGATCCTTACGAAATCCTACACCGATGCCCCTGCTGTTCATTGGATCTGCTCGGATGCTGACGAATACCAGATCGAGCTTGACGAGCGCGAAGCGGGACGCGGCACGACCATCGTGATGCACATTGCCTCCGACGAGGAGGAATATCTCAACGCATTCAAGCTTCAGGCAATTCTTGACAAATATTGCTCGTTTATGCCCGTTGAAATCTTCTTCAAGGAGATTGGTGAAGAAAAGGCCGATGGAGAGGTTGCCGAGGAAAAGCCGATCAACGACACAACGCCGCTTTGGCAAAAAAACGCCTCAGAATGCTCCCCCGAAGAATATAATGCTTTTTATAAGAAGGTTTTTGCCGATTATAAGGATCCGCTTTTCTACATTCACATCAATGCCGACTATCCGCTGAATTTCAAGGGTATCCTTTTCTTCCCGAACATCACCAACGACTTTGAGTCGCTTGAGGGACAGGTCAAGCTCTATTACAATCAGGTCTTTGTAGCTGACAATATTAAGGAAGTCATTCCTGAGTATATGCTCATGCTCAAGGGCGTTCTCGATTGCCCGGAGCTTCCGCTGAACGTCTCACGAAGCTATTTGCAGACCAATTCTTACGTTTCCAAGCTTTCGGCGCACATTGTCAAAAAGGTGGCGGATAAGCTGAATGCGCTTTGCAACACCGACCGTGAAAACTACGAGAAGATATGGGAAGGCATCAAGGTGTTTGTGGAATACGCTTGTATTCGTGACCGAAAATTTTACGAAAGAGTGAAGGATTCCCTTCTCCTCAAACTGACCGACGGCTCGCACGTTACCTTCAAGAATTATTTGGAGGAAGCCAAGGAAAAACACGAAAACACCGTTTACTATACCTCCGACAAGGCACTTCAAGCTCGTTACATCTCGCTTTTTGAGGAAGAAGGCATTCGCGTTGCTTCCTTCGAAAAGGCGGTGGAAACGCAGTTCCTATCCGCGCTTGAGCAGAATATGGAAAACGTCAAATTCGTCCGTGTGGACGCCGACGTGGCCTCTGCGCTCAAAACGGGAGAGACCACCGAGGAGAATGAGGAGCTGGTTGCACTCTTTCGTAAGGTAAGCGGCAACGAAAAGCTTCAAGTAAAATTGGAGGCTTTAAAATCTGCCAAAACTCCTGCGATTTTGAATTTGGACGAAAATGCGCGTCGTTTTGAGGATATGATGCGGATGTACAACAACGCCGAGGTTCCCGTAGGACTCGCCAAGGAGGGCGAAACGCTGGTGCTTAACACCGCGTCTACCTTGATCACAAAGCTTGCCGAGGATCTGAAAGCCAAGAACAACGAACGTGCAGAAAAACTCGCCGCTCACATTTACAGACTTTCGGTCATCTCCCAAAGGCGCTTGACCGCTGAAGAAATGCAGGACTTCTTGGACGAAAGTTTCTCGCTTCTTGAGGAAATATAATGAAACACATTGAATATTTTACCTCCGGTGTTTGCTCGCGTAAAATTGATGTAGATATTGAGGATGGCATCATAAAAAAGGTTGTTTTTACAGGCGGCTGCGCCGGAAACACACAGGGCGTTGCCGCGCTCATTCAGGGGATGACAGTGGAAGAAGCCATTTCCCGCCTTGACGGTATTAAGTGCGGCTTTCGCCCTACCTCTTGCCCCGATCAGCTGGCAAAAGCGTTAAAGAAAGCATTAAAATCCTAAATTTTTTTGCATATTTGTCAATAAATTTTGGTAATTTTGTTGACAAATGATGAATTCGGTTGTATAATAAAATAGATAGAGGTGCGAGCTTGATGACTACTCTGCAAAAAGGTGAACCAGCACCGCAGAGGAAAGGCAAGCCCGCCGAAATGAACCACTCACTGCTTGGGGTGGCTCGTTGGACCGTCGCAAAATATGCGCCGGACTGTCACGTACCGTGGAGCGCTATCTCATTTTCCGAATTTTAAAATTTCGAGCTTTTGGGATAGTGTTACCGATGGTGACTCTATCCCTTTCTTAATTTAATTTTTTTAGGAGGACATGGTCATGTCAAAAACACGTAAGCTGACAACGGCCATCGCACTTGTGCTTGCGCTGGTTGTCATTGTTCTTGCCGCTATCTTGACGCACGAGAATGGCGCAAGCGAAACGGCATGGGCACTTCTTGCTCCCGTAATCGCTATTGCGCTCGCTCTCATCACAAAAGAGGTTTATTCTTCCCTCTTTATCGGTGTCGTCGTCGGCGCACTTCTTCATTCCCAGAGTAGCTTTACCGGAACACTCGATACCGTGATCAACGATGGCTTGATCGCCGCCGTTTCGGACAGTGCTGGTATCTTCATCTTCCTCGTGCTTCTCGGCATTATTGTGGCTCTCGTCAACAAGTCGGGCGGCTCACAGGCGTTTGGCCGTTGGGCAGAAACGCACATCAAGTCCAAAGTTGGTGCACTTCTTGCCACCTTTGCTCTCGGTGTTCTGATTTTCATTGATGACTATTTCAACTGCTTGACGGTAGGCTCGGTTATGGGCCCCGTAACCGACTCGCATAAGATCTCGCGTGTTAAGCTTGCGTATATCATTGATGCCACCGCCGCTCCCATCTGCATGATCGCACCGATCTCCTCTTGGGCAGCCGCCGTTTCCGGTGCCGTTGAAGGAACCTCTTATTCCGGTCTTGAGCTTTTCGTTCGCGCCATTCCCTTCAACTTCTATTCGCTTCTTACCATCGTTTTCGTTGTGGCTCTCTCTATTATGGGCTTTGACTACGGAAAGATGTCGAACTTTGAAATCAAAGCACAGAATGGTGACCTTTACGGAAATGACGATCGCGAACAGGCACACGAGACCGAAGCATTTAATGCAAAGGGACGCGTAATCGACCTTCTGCTTCCCATTGTTGTACTTATCGTTCTTTGCGTCATCGGTCTTATTTATGTTGGCGGCTTCTTTGGTGTTGACGCTTGGGGTGGCACCGATTACAAGGGAGACTTTATCGGCGCGTTTGGTAACACCGATGCATACATAGGACTTCCTTGGGGTGGATTGATTTCGCTCATTTTTATGGTAATTTATCTGATGGCTCGCCGTCTAATCACCTTCAAAGATGCTATGGCTTGTATCCCGAAGGGCTTCATTGCCATGGTGCCTGCCATTTTAATCTTGACGCTTGCAACAGCGCTTAAGAACACCTCTGGACTCCTTGGTGCAGACGTATTCGTTAAGGGCGTAATGGAGACCTTCCCTGTGGCACTTGCTAAGCTTTTGCCTGCCGTTATCTTCCTTGTTGCCAGCTTCTTGGCTTTTGCAACGGGAACCTCGTGGGGAACTTTCGGTATTCTTATCCCAATCGTCACTAATATGTTTGACGAAAGCTCTCCCCTCTTCTTCGTCGGTATTTCCGCTTGTCTTGCAGGTGCTGTTCTCGGAGACCACTGCTCGCCTATTTCGGATACCACCATCATGGCATCGGCCGGTGCACAGTGCAATCACGTTGACCACGTTTCCACGCAGCTGCCTTACGTTCTCAGTGTTGGCGCGATTTCCTTCTTGATGTTTATTCTTGCAGGATTTATCCAAAACGCAATTATTACGTTGGCAGTTGGCACCGTTCTTACGGTTCTCTTCCTCTTTGTTGTGAAGAGAATTGTCAAGAAAAAGGCATAAATTTATTTAAATAAAAAATGCGGTTGCCGCTTGGCAACCGCATTTTTCATTGGATATTTTCTGCTTTTTTTACTTTGAGTATAGGAGCAAAAGCCTTTCGAAGCTTCAGCTCCACATAATCCTCACCAAATCGGTTGATAACACCCGAGACCAAGGGAATCGGCGCTTCGGAGACCTGTTTAAGAAGGTCAGTCGCCGTTTCGATAACGAATTCTTCCCCCGGTAACTCAGCATGAAAGATGCGAACATCACCGCATACTCCAAAAACAAATTTTAAAATTCTTGAGCACGGAGTTTCCAGAAAATCAAGCCGAACGATAAGAACCAATCGATCCTCTTCGTCGTATTTAAATTTGGCCGAGGATGCAACCAAAAAATCCAATGTTCCAAAAAGACAATGCGTTTGAATCGGCGTTTCAAAGCCAAGAGGTATCTCCCTTTCCACGTTTGTCTCACGGTAAACGAGATAGGGGATTCCCTCTTTTTTTAAGAAAGAGATCGATTCAAAGCCTTTGGTATATTGGTTGTGAACACCTTGCAGAACAAGCGGCATAAGACCTACTGCGTTTTTATCTCCCTTTTCAAAAGCATAATCTCCAACGATATCCTCAAAGAGATCCTTTCCTTTTCCCACAAGCCAAGTGAAAACCCGCTCACGCCATGTTTTTTTGACGGGATAGTAAAGGGACAGGGATTTTATTTTTGCTTGTAGGCACTTTTTTGCTTTAACGTTTTTGGGCAATACGGATTCAAAATCACGGTCAAACGCTTTTATCGCATAATGAAAATACGAGCCTGTATGGAAGAATTCACCGTTTCCCGCATGAGAGAGTAGCACGATGCCGCTTCGGCGGAAGCAAAGAACGTTCTGCCCAAGCATTCCGTTGAACAAGAAGACATCCGCGTGCTTCCCTACCCAAAACTGATAGCCGTAATCAAAATCTTGGCTTTCCTTAGTAACCTCTACGTGCTTGGCAGTGGCAATCTGCACATACTCGGAAGAAAGGATGCGCTTTCCCTCGTAAATGCCGCCTGCAAGAACCGTATGTGCGATCTTTACAAGATCCTTCGGTAACAGGTAAAGTCCCCATCCACCTTTTTCAATATTTTGTGGCGACTTTTCCCAATAATAATTGGTAATGCCAAGCGGCGCAAAAAGACGCTCATCCAAAAAGGCTGTCAGGCTTTTTCCCGTTTTTTTCACGATGATTGCTGCAAGGAGATAGGTGTTTAAGCTATTATAACGAAAGGTTTTTCCAAGCTCACCCTTGGTTGCCGAGTTCAAAAATTCCTTCAGCCACTCGGTCGTGGTCATCGAATCCAACTCTGCAAATTGCAATGTGGATCGCATGGTAAGAACATCGTTTACGCGCAGATCCTTGAGCTTGAGCTTGGCGATCGCCCCAAATTCCTTGGGAAATATATCCAAAATTTTTTCATCGGTGGAAAGAAGGCCGTCGTCAATCAGCATGCCGATTGCAAGAGAAACAATGCTTTTACAAGCGGAAAACGTATGCTTCCAAATCCCCGTATCCTGTGCTCCAAAGCTTGCTTCACATAGCAGTTTCCCGTTTCTCGCGATCAAAATGCTGTGCATATTCAAAGACGGATCCTTGTGCAGTCGTTCCAGAAAATCGCAGATCAAATCCGAAGGAATCCCCGCCTCCTCAGGTAAACAACAAGAAAGCGGCGTGCCAGAGTTCTCCACCGAAAAGGCAGGCTTAAAGGAGACCGCCTCCAAGATGGGCTCTGTCGCATTTTTGCTATCCAAAATTCTCGACAAAAGCTGTGCTGACGGTGGCAAAAGAAAAGAATTCATAAATCCTCCTTTCTTTTATCGGAGTTCGTTCAAATTATAAGGTGTCGTTTGATAAACGAAATAATTCAGCCAGTTGGAGAACAGAAGGTTTGCGTGTGCACGCCAAGTGACGAGGGGAGCCCTCGTGTCATCGTCATTCGGGAAATAGTTAAGCGGCACGCCAATAGAAAGTCCCAAATTTTTATCACGCACATATTCTCGGTTCAAGGTTTCGGCATCGTACTCCGAGTGTCCCGTAATAAAGATCTGTCTGCCGTTTTCGGTAGAAATAGCGTAAAGTCCCGCCTCCTCGGAAGCGGCAAGCACCTTAAGCGCGGAGCAAGCCTTTACGTCTTCGGGGCGAATCGTCGTGTGTCTGGAGTGCGGAACCATAAAAACGTCGTCGAATCCACGGAACAGAATCGAGCTTTTTCGCACGACCTTGTGCGGAAATACACCAAACATTTTCTTTTCAAGCGGGTATTTTTGAATGCCGAAATGGTAATAAAGTCCCGCCTGTGCGCCCCAACAAATATGAAGCGTGCTATGAACGTGGCGCTTCGACCACTCCATGATTTCGCAAAGCTCCTTCCAATATTCCACCTCCTCAAACTCCAGCTTCTCTACGGGTGCCCCCGTAACGATCATGCCGTCAAAGGACTGATCCTTTACGTCGTCAAAGGTTTTGTAAAAGGTGCGAAGATGCTCCTTAGAAATATTTTTGGATTCATAGCTCTTAGTATGAAGCAATTCCACCTCAACCTGAAGAGCCGTATTTCCCAGCAAACGCATAAGCTGTGTCTCGGTGTCGATTTTGGTCGGCATCAAATTCACGATGGCAATGCGGAGAGGACGAATATCCTGAGAGACTGCTCGCGCCTCGTCCATAATGAAAATATTTTCATCGGTCAAGGTTTTATACGCGGGCAACTCGTTTGGTATCTTAATGGGCATAGTACAACTCCTTAATCAATCTGGTCAAGTGCCTGTTTAATGTCGTCGATCAGATCCTGCGCATTCTCAATGCCGCAGGAAAGCCGAACGAGGTCGGGCGAAACGCCTGCCGCCAAAAGCTCGTCATCGGTCATCTGGCGGTGCGTAGCACTTGCAGGATGCAAGCAGCAGGAGCGCGCGTCGGCAACGTGCGTTTCGATAGCAATCACGCGAAGCTTCTTCATAAAGCTCTCTGCTGCCTTACGTCCACCCTTTACACCGAAGCTTACGACACCGCAAGAACCGTTCGGCAGATATTTTTCGGCAAGAGCGTGATATTTATCGTTTTTAAGGCCGCAATATCTGACCCAAGAGATTTTGTCACTGCTCTCAAGGAATTCGGCAACCGCCTGCGCGTTTTCGCAATGACGCTTCATACGAACGTGAAGGCTTTCGAGGCCAAGATTCAAAAGATATGCGTTGAAAGGAGCTTGGATCGAGCCGAAGTCACGCATAAGCTGTGCCGTTGCCTTGGTAATAAACGCGCCCTCAAGACCGAATCTTTCGGCGTAAACGACGCCGTGATAGCTGTCATCGGGTGTGCAAAGACCTGCAAATTTTTCAGGATACTTCGTCCAATCAAATTTTCCCGAGTCCACGATACATCCACCGACGGCCGATCCGTGACCGTCCATGTACTTGGTGGTGGAATGCGTTACAATATCCGCGCCCCACTCAAACGGGCGGCAATTCACAGGCGTTGCAAAGGTGTTGTCAATGATCAGCGGAACGCCGTGCTTGTGTGCGGCATTCGCAAAGCGCTCAATATCTAAAACGCAGAGTGCGGGATTGGCAATGGTCTCACCAAACACCGCCTTGGTATTCGGCCTAAAGGCTGCCTCCAGCTCCTCGTCTGTGCAGTCGGGCGACACAAAGGTGAATTCAATCCCCATCTTGCGCATGGTTACGGCAAACAGGTTGAAGGTACCGCCGTAAATCGACGAGCTGGACACAATATGGTCGCCACAGGTGGCGATATTGAAGATGGCGTAGAAGTTCGCCGCCTGTCCAGACGAGGTCAGCATAGCAGCACATCCGCCCTCAAGCTCTGCAATTTTGGCGGCCACGAGATCGTTGGTCGGATTCTGAAGGCGAGAGTAGAAATAACCCGATGCCTCCAGATCAAACAGCTTTCCCATATCCTCGCTCGTATCGTATTTAAAGGTCGTGCTCTGCACGATCGGAATCTGGCGAGGTTCGCCGTTTCCGGGGGTGTAGCCCCCCTGTACGCAAATAGTTTCCAATCTTTTTTTCATGATATATCGTTTCCTTTCTGTTGAATTATCGGAATGTTGTAACGCCGTCCGCAAGGAAAGCGTTCGTTCTCATTATGGTTACCCAAAACGTCTCTTCGTCGGTTTGGTCAATTTCACACTCCTTACAAAGCATATCCAAAAGGAGCGTGGGATTTAAATAATTGTCACTGCTTACGTTCAAAACGGCATTTACCTTGACCGTACCCGAAAGCTCATCGTAACAGGCGTCAAAGGAATGGATCTGCGGGATCATGTCAAATTCCTTTTCGCCCGATTTGGTGGTTTTGGTGGCCATCCATGAGGGCCTTGCCGCAAGCGCGTTCATCGTTTTCGCGACTTTCTCGGAAAGTCCTGCGTAAGAAATCTCCATTTCATAACCTGACCAAACGTAATCCGAAAATTTGGTTTCGGGAATATAAACATCGAGAATACGCATCTCCTCTGTCACCTCACGGTTAAGAAGCGTTTTGATTTCCTCGCATGAGATCTCTCGCTCAATGCGGATGTCCAGCATCTCGCATTCGCTCTGTGTACCGATGGAAAGCGGCGTGGAAAAGACCAGCTTAATATGCGGGTTAAATCCTTTGGTATACCAAACGGGGATTCCCGCACGCGAAAGAATGCGATGCATCGTTCGCTGAAGATCCAAATGGGAAATATACTGCAGATCTCCCACCTTGCGAAAACGAATACGCACGTTGATCGGCTCGTCAAGAAGTGGACGGTCTTTTTTGGTATAACAGGCTTTCAGCTCTTTGCTTTCGGACAACACGACCTCTCACCTCCCAGCTTATTAGCACCACAACCGCTGCACTGCTCGCGGCAATTCGGTGTGGTTCGTTCTTCATATGCCTTTTCGCTTTCGCGCAAAAAGAAGCTCTTTTCTACCCCGCAATCAATGATATCCCAAGGAAGCACCTCGTCCTTACCAAATGTGCGGTTGGCGTAAAAGGCAGGATCAATGCCTGCTTTTTCAAAAACAGACAGCCATTTGTCATAATCGAAATATTCGTCCCATGCGTCAAAAACAAAACCTTCGTCGGCCGCGATCGCAAGTGCCTTGGCAAGCTTACGGTCGCCTCTGGCAAGGACCGCCTCCACGCGCGACGTGCCGGGATCGTGGAAGAGATAGCGAATTTTACGGTCATTGATCCTATCTCCGATCAATTCCTGCTTCCTTACAAATTCTTCTGCGCTATCCTGCGCCTCCCACTGAAAAGGCGTGAAGGGCTTCGGAACGAAGCAGGCTACGCTGATGGTCACCTGCGGTGCGCGCGCCTTGTTGCGCTTTGGATTTTTATAAAACTCGTCAAGCACCTTCTTGGCCAGTGCTACGATTCCTTCAAGATCCTCGTCGGTTTCGGTAGGCAGACCCATCATGAAATACAGCTTGACCTGCGTTTTTCCCGACTCAAACGCCACGTTTACCGCACGCAGCAAATCCTCCTCAAAGACGTTTTTGTTGATCACGTCACGAAGCCGTTGCGTACCCGCCTCGGGCGCGAAGGTCAGCGACGCACTTCGCACGGACGCCACCTTGTCCATCAGCTCCTTGGTAAAGCTATCCACACGAAGCGACGGCAAGGAAAGGCTGACCATATGTTCATCCGTCCAGGAAAGAAGTGTGTCGGTAAGCTCGGGGAGTCTGGAGTAGTCACTGATCGAAAGCGAGGAAAGCGAGATTTCGTCATAACCCGTAGACTCAAACAAGCATTTGGCCTGACGGTTTAAGACCTCGGGGCTTTTTTCTCTTACCGGGCGGTATACCATACCCGCCTGGCAGAATCGGCACCCGCGGATACAGCCTCGGTAAACCTCAAGCATAATGCGGTCGTGTACCGTTTCAATGTAAGGCATAACTACCTTTTCCGGGAAATACGACGCATCCAAATCTTTCATGATACGCTTGGTGATTTTGGCGGGAATGTCGTCATAAACGGGGCGGTATTCCTTCACTGTGCCGTCCTCGTTGTAGGATACATCATAAAAGGACGGAACGTAAAGTCCACCGATCGTACGCGCCGCCTCATGAAGAAATTCGCGCTTGGAATAGTGTCCGCTTTCCTTCATTTTAATGTAGAGCTTGGTGAACTCCACGAGCATATCCTCGCCCTCTCCGATCGAGAAGCAGTCGAAGAAATCGGCCACGGGCTCGGCGTTATACGCACACGGGCCGCCACCGATAATGATCGGGAGCTCGTCATCTCGATCCTTGGCGTAAAGCGGAATGTTGGCAAGCTTGAGCATAGCCAGCACATTGGTGTAGGACATTTCATACTGAAGTGTAAAACCGATGATGTCAAAATCGGTAAGCTTGTCCTTGCTCTCGTGTGCGGTCAGCGGAAGTCCGTGCTTCTGCATTTTTTCCATCATATCAGTCCAGGGCATGTAAGCACGCTCACACCAAATGTCCTCTTCCTTATTCAGCGCGCCGTACAAAATACGAACGCCGAGGTTGGACATTCCGATCTCATACGAGTCGGGAAAGCAAAAGGCCCATCTTGCCTTGATCTTGCTTTTATCCTTTAGGATCTGATTATATTCTCCGCCCGAATAGCGACCGGGCTTGGAGACTGATTTTAAAATTGTACTTCTGTTTTTCATGTTATTACTCATTTCAGTTTGGATTTCGTGTATATCAGCGAAGGCACTAACCAAAGCACCTGATAGATCACAATATACAAGGAAGGAACATACGCATACAGTTTTCCCACCATAACGAACGCGGATAAAATTACGCCCAGCAAGAGCGACAAAAGGCGGAAGCATCTCTGCTTGCTATAAATACGCTTGATGTTAAAGCATTGCTCCAGGATCTTGAAGATCATATGCGAATTCTTCGAGGTGACGATTCCGCTATCCGAATGCTTTCCGATGGGAATAAGCTCGTTAGGTGTAGGACGTATGACCTTGATGGACACATTCTTATCGTTTCGAAGTGCTGCAATCATTTTCTCGTTCACGTTGGGATCCAGGGTTCGAATACCAACGCGAACACCGTTTCTCAACATCTCTGCGGCAAATTTTTCAAAACGCTGGGTAACCGTATACTGCACGTAAAGCTTCGCACAAAGCTCACCACCAATTGCCAAATACAGAATACAGATCTGTCCGCTTTCGATTTTTTTCTCGTCGTCAGTGTTACGCTTTGGGAAATATCCATGACTTCGCATAAAAGCAAGATTGCCGATGTAAACCGTTTGATCCTCAACAGTTGCTTTCACGCCACCAACCGAAATATCGGTGATGCGTACGTTTTCTTTTTTCTCAATCTCCTTGGCCGAATTATCAAAAACGTTGCAAAGCGGTGCGCCGATAACGGTAAAGACCGAAAGTGCATAAGAAAGCAACGAATAAAAGTCCATATCGTTATAAGAACGAACGCCAACCACGCGCGCACCGTGTTTTCCAAACATTTCCGAGTCCTCAAGGTAGATCGTATCGGTGTCGTTGTACTCCTCAGATACGGCGTCGCCGATCACCGCACTGTCAAGCTTGGAAAGTCCCTTCGTCAAGTGGAAGAAAGGATATATGTTGGCAATCAGAAATTGCATCGGCACGCAAATAAACATGGAAAAGGCAAACGACGCAAAGAAGGTGGAAATATCGTCGGTCAAAAACAAGGAAAACAAGGAAACCACAAGAGCACCGAGAGTCGAAAAAGCAAGCTCATGGAAATATTCCGAAAGCTGAAGGGATCGGCGACCTGAGCGCGTGAAGAAGTTGCCCACGAAAGTAACCTTCTCCACGAAGAATTCCTGCCCAAACGAAAAAACGTTGGATTCGTTTTGTGCCTTTTCTTCCAATCGTTCAAGTGAAAGCTTTGGTTTGCGATCCGAAACGACATCAAAGGCCAACCTTTCGCGCGTAAGACGCATACCATCGTCCGCAATACCAAACAAGAGGAAGATCGCCATTGCAAAATTGTAAACAGACATTCCGCTCTCTCGGAAAAAGAGCAAAACAATAAGATTATACGTAAAATTCAGCACAGAAAGACAAGCAATTGGTCCAAAAGGATCCCCCTGTAATACCATACACGAACGAAGTCCAATTCCTATCCTTTTGCGCGAAATAGCAATGAGCAATGCAGATAAGAGCAGTGCCGTAAAGTAATAAACCGACGGCTGATTCAGCCAATTTGAAAGATATGGCAGTCTTATGGCCGTCATGGGTAGATTTTCAAGGAACAGGATCAAAATACTCAAAAAAAATGTAGCGATCAAACGGTCACGAATCCTTCGGTTCTCGGAGGCATATCGCTTTTTTATAGAATCGATCTGTTTTGCATTGCGAAACTCCTCGCCGTCGTATCCGTACGTACGCTCACCGGTGAATTCCTCAAAGAATGGGTCGTAAAATCCGTTTCTGGCAGAGCGAACGCGTGCATACCCCACCGAGCTTTCAAGCGCTTCCTTGCTACCGAGGGCTAACGCGAGATTGATATCAATATCATCAAAGTCCGGTGCGTCGATCGGCTCTTCTTCACGCAGTTTGTTTTCGGTTTTCGTTTTGCCCAAGCCAAAAAAACGATTTGCCTCGTCATCCTCTAAATACAGGTCTTTATATTCGTCAAGAGGCTCGTAGCAAATTTTTTCCTCGCGTGCATCCAAAAGAATCAGCATGTCCTCTGCTTTCGTTTTCTCCTGTGAAAAAGAAACGCTCTCGTCCTTTGGTACATTCGCTTCGCAAGAAACAGCATTATCCAAAAGAATGTCCGCGTTGTCGGCAAGAGATTCCTTGTCCAATAGCCCAATGTCTTCTAACAACAGTGGCTCGCATTCGTCCGCAGCAAGATTTTCTTCGGGCTCAATTGCTTCTGACAGCTTGTCTACAGGGTCTTGGACAACCGGCTCGTTATCCGCATCACTTAGCATTTCCGAATTGTCGGTATCCACTTCCGAATGAAGCTTCTCCACCTTTTTTGGTAAGTTCCAAATCTCATCTGCGGAAACCGAATCGGAAACAAGGCTTTCCACGCGCTCGCGAAGCTTTTCTTCAAGCTCGGGATCTTCAACCTCCGCTTCGGGCTCATCTACAGCCAAAGCCTCCTCGACATCAAGAAAAATAACCGTTTCATCTTCCGCGACAACGGGCGTTCCCGCGGTATCCTCACCCGTTTCTACGGCAAACTCATACCCTTCGATGTTGTATTCCGAAGGTTCACAAGACTCGGCTTCCTTTTTGGGGGCACCGATATTTTTTTTCAAAAGATCAAGAAGCTCCTCGGGTGTTTCACCGCTCGGCTTCACCGAATCCACACCGGGAGCAGACTTCTTTTCCACCTTTTGCTGAAGGCGTGCAAGAAGCTCGGATATTTCGTTATTCGGCTTATTTTCCATAATCTTTCTCCGCAAAATTTCGTTTAGGCTTTCTTGTGATGCTGCTTGGACGCCTCCGCCAAAATGACCGACGCCGCGGTCGACACGTTAAAAGAGTTCACCTTTCCATACATGGGAATGGAAACCACAAAATCACTTCTCTCAAGAACCAGCTTGGAAACACCGTCGCCTTCGCTTCCAAACACGATAACGGCACCACCCGAAAAGTCGGTATCGTAATAGTTTTGACCTCCCGCCTCAGCGGCGTATACCCAAAGTCCCTGCTTTTTCAAGGACTCCAGCGTAGAAACGATATTGGATACCTTGGCGATGGCCAAATGCTCGATCGCACCGGCAGACGCCTTGCTAACGAGTGGCGTAAGACCGCTTGCACGTCTCTTGGGAAGAATGAGCCCGTGCGCCCCCACGCCCTCGGCACAACGGATCAACGCCCCGAGGTTATAAGGGTCCGTAATGCCGTCCGAAACGACGATCAACGGCTTTTCCCCACGTTCCTCGGCAATTTTCAAAATATCCTCAACCGACGAATATTCCTTTTCGGCCGCCATAGCAACGATGCCCTGATGTGGCGCAAAACCCGAAACCGAATCCAATTTCGCCTTTTCTACCTCAAGGATCGGAATTCCCATCCTGCGAGCCTCAGCCACAAGGACGATGATCGAGCCCTCAAGCTCTCCCTTGCGAATCCAGATTTTATCAATCGAGCGTCCCGAACGCAACAGCTCACGAACGGCATTGCGGCCAATTACAAGCCCCGAGCTTTCTTCTTCCTCGCGCGGTTCACGGGAAACCGTTTTCTCGTCTCCGTTTCGCCAATCGCTCTTTCCTCGATACGATTTTTGATGACGTTCCGTTTTGTTATATGCCATAAGTTTATCCTTCCCAACAATGTCTATATTATATTAGTTCTTTATATTATAGCATCTTTTTTCACTTTTGTATATACCTTTTTCAAATTTTTGATTTTTTCTTCCTTTTGAACAGAAAAACAGAAAAAGTCCTTGAAAAAAATGCGCAAATGTAGTATAATAACTGTATATATAGTTTCAAAGGGAGGAGCGGGTATGGATTTCAAACATTTGAAGATCGGTCTGCTTGGCTTCGGCAGTATGGGACGTGCGCATTCCTATGCCATAAAAAATCTGCCATTCTTCTATACAGAGCTCCCCTTTTCCGCGGAAATCGTTGGCGTATGCACCACAAGTATGGAAAAAGCCGAGAAAGTCTGCCGTGAATTTGGCTTTTCCGTTCCCACGGTAAGCGAGGATGATCTGCTCCTGAGCCCTGACGTTGATATCATTGATATCTGTACGCCCAATATTTATCATTACGACACCTTAAAGAAGGCGTTACTCGCAGGCAAGCATATCTATTGTGAAAAGCCTCTCTGTGTTTCCGCCGCGCAGGCCCACGAGATTGCCCTTCTTGCAGAAAAAAGTGGGAAAATACACAAGATCGTTTTCAACAACCGCTATATTCCCGCCGTTATGCGTGCCAAGGAGCTGATCGAGGAGGGGCGCTTAGGAAGGCTTCTTTCTTTTGATGCCGCCTATCTGCACAGTAGCTCGGTTTTCACGGAACGAAACGCAGGATGGAAACAAAACAAAGACATCTGTGGCGGCGGCGTTCTTTTTGATCTTGGATCGCACGTTATTGACATGATATACCATCTTTGCGGTAACTTTCACTCGGTTTGCGCCACCACGCAGATCGCCTTCCCAACTCGCACGGGAATGGACGGCAAGCCTTGGCAAACCAATGCCGATGAGGCCTTCTATATGCTGGCAAAGCTTTCGTGCGGTGCTATGGGAACCCTTCGCGCCTCCAAAATTTCCTGCGGTGCAAACGACGATCTTTTCTTTGAGATCTACGGTGAAAAGGGTGCGCTCAAATACTCGTTGATGGAGCCGAATTGGCTTTGGTTTTACGATAACACAAAAGAAGAAAAGGCACTCGGCGGAGAACGCGGCTTTACCAAAATAGAGGCCGCGGGCCGTTATGCGTTGCCCGGTGGCATTTTCCCCTCGCCGAAGGCACCGATCGGATGGCTTTCGGGACATGTAGAAAGCTATCGCGATTTTTTGAATTCTGTCTCAAAAGAAACACAATCAAACCCAAATTTCTTCGATGCAGCTTACGTGCAAAAAATTATGGAAGCGGCATACCTCTCGGCTGAGCAAGGCGTATGGATGGAGATTTGACAAGGAGAATACCATGAAAATTATTGGTCTGACGGGCCCAAGCGGCGCCGGCAAAGGACTTTGCGACGAATATTTTCGCGCGGTGGGAATTCCGTGCATCGATACGGACAAGGTTTACCACGATCTGCTGATTCCCCCGTCTCAATGCGCCGACGAGCTTGCAAATCGCTTTGGCCAAGAAATACGAAACCCCGATCAAACGATCAACCGCCAAAAGCTTGCAAGTATCGTTTTTTCGGACAAAAGCGGCAAGGCCGCAAAGGATCTGAACGCGATTTCCCACAAATACGTCCGCAAAAAAACGCTTGCCTTACTTGAGGAATTTCGGGTGGAGGCAAAAAGCGCGGCAGTAGTCGACGCACCGCTTCTCTTTGAAGCGTTGTTTGACCGTTTTTGCGATTTTACCATAGCCGTTCTTGCCGAGCGTGAGATTCGTGCAGCCCGTATTATGAAGCGAGATACGCTTTCACGTGAAAAAGCCGACGAACGGATCGCGGCACAACAAAAGGACGAATTTTACCGTTCGAAAGCCAAATATACCCTATACAACGACGGAGAAAAAAACGAATTATTTTTGTCACTGGCCGACATTTTAACAAAAGAAAGTGTCTCGTTAGAAACAAAATGAAAAGGAGAATCGTATGAAGAACGAACTCATCTACCAAAAGAAAAACTTTTACGAGCTTTTCGGCACAGCCGAAAAAAAGGCGGCACACGATTACGCCGTTGGATATACGAATTTTTTGGATAAAGCAAAAACTGAGCGTGAGGCGGTAAGCTATGCCGTAGCCAAAGCCGAGGCCAACGGCTTTCTTCCCTATTCCTTCGGCATGAAGCTGAATGTCGGTGGAAAGTATTATTTCAATAATCGTGAAAAAAATCTATTTCTTTTTACGATTGGAAAAGAGCCGCTGGAAAACGGATTCCGAATTTCCGCCGCGCACGTGGATTCGCCTCGTCTTGACCTCAAGCCTTGCCCGCTTTACGAGGAAGGCGGTATGAGCTTTTTGAAGACGCACTACTATGGCGGCATTCGTAAATATCAGTGGGTCACGGTACCGCTTGCCCTTCACGGCGTAGTGATCAAGGCGGACGGAACGTCGGTAAATGTTACCGTAGGCGAGGACGCGGGTGATCCTATCTTTTATGTAAACGATCTGCTCCCGCATCTTGGCCACGACGACGATAAAAAGCCGCTCGGTGACGCCATCCCTGCCGAGAAATTGAACATTCTCGTCGGAAGCGAACCGCTCGGTGACACCGATGCGCCTATCAAAGCGAATATTCTCGCTATTCTTCATGAAAAATACGGCATCACCGAGGAGGACTTTTTGTCCGCCGAGCTTTCTGCCGTTCCTGCCGATAAGGCGCGCGATATCGGCTTTGACCGCTCTCTCATCGGTGCATACGGCCACGACGACCGCGTGTGCGCTTACCCCGCACTCACCGCGCTCTTTGATTGCGCGGATAGCGAACACTCCCTTATGTGCATTCTTGCTGACAAGGAGGAAACGGGAAGCGATGGAAACACGGGTATGCAGGCCGATCTCATCTGCGACCTCATTCACGAGATCTCACTCGCCATGGGCGTTAATCCCACCGTCGTAAGATACAACTCTAAATGTCTGTCCGCCGATGTTTCGGCTTGCTTCGACCCCAACTTTCCCGAAGTCTTTGAAAAGAGAAATTCTCCCCTGCTTTCTTGCGGTGTCGTTTTGACCAAATATACGGGCGCACGCGGTAAGAGCAGCACCAACGACGCCAGCGCCGAATATATCGGCTGGCTCCGCGGCGTGATGGCCAAGGACAACGTTCTCTGGCAGGCGGGAGAGCTTGGAAAGGCCGATTGCGGAGGAGGCGGCACGGTGGCCAAGTATATCGCAAAGCATAATATCGAAACCGTCGATCTCGGCGTCCCCGTTCTTTCCATGCACGCGCCTTACGAGGCAGTGGCCAAGGTGGATGTCTACGAGACCTATCGCGCCTTCTGTGCCTTTTGCAAAAACTAATTTCCGAGAAAGGTTCTCTCACGTATGCTTGAAAAATTAAAGGCCGCCGAAGGAAAATACATCGGCATGGAGGCAGAGCTTGCAGATCCCGCTATCTTTTCGGATAACGAAAAATATGCGACACTTATGAAGGAATACAAGACTCTGACTCCGATTATTGAAAAATATCGCGAATATAAAAAGGCGGATGCCGAGCTTTCGGATCTCAAAGAAATGCTGGATGGTAGCCTGGATGCCGAGATGCGTGAAATGGCTTCGGAGGAATATAAGCAGACGCAAAAAACGCTCACAGAGCTTTTGGATGAACTAAAGATCCTTCTACTCCCCCGTGACCCCAACGACGACAAAAATGTAATCGTCGAGATCCGTGCAGGTGCGGGCGGCGAGGAGGCGGCACTTTTTGCGGCCGTGCTTTACCGTATGTATAGTATGTACGCCGAAACGGCAGGCTTTCGCACCTCGCTTATGAATGCCAACGAAACCGAGCTTGGCGGATTTCGCGAGATCTCTTTTATGATTGAAGGAGACGGCGCGTACTCTCGCTTTAAATTTGAGAGCGGTGTTCACCGCGTACAACGCGTTCCCGAAACCGAATCGCAAGGAAGAATACAGACCTCAACGGCAACGGTTGCCGTTCTTCCCGAGGTTGAGGAGGTTGAAGTTGAGATCAATCCGCAGGATCTCGTTTTTGAATCCTGTAAGTCCAGCGGTAGCGGCGGTCAGCATATTAACAAGACCGAGTCTGCCGTGCGCTTAACGCACAAACCCTCGGGCATCGTCGTAGAGTGTCAGGAGGAGCGGAGCCAATTCAAAAACAAGGACAAGGCTCTCAAAATGCTTCGCGCCAAACTCTACGAGATCAAGCAAACCGAGCAATCGCAAAAGATCGCCTCAGAGCGTCGAAGCCAAGTCGGCACGGGCGACCGAAGCGAGCGCATCCGTACCTACAACTATCCGCAAGGTCGCGTGACCGATCATCGCATCTCGCTTACGCTTTATTCGCTGGAGGCCTTTCTCAACGGCGACATTGGAGACATGATCGACGCACTGATCACGGCGGATACCGCAGAAAAATTAAAAAACAACTAAAGCAGGTGTTATTTTGACCACAAAAGTAATTGACGTTAAGAACGGGTTTCAAAGCCAAGACGACATAAAGGAAGCCGCAAGCATCCTTTTGGCAGGAGGCCTCGTCGTGTTCCCTACCGAGACGGTCTACGGCCTCGGCGGTGACGCTACAAATGAAAGCTCTGCCCAAAAGATTTATGCCGCCAAGGGCAGACCCTCGGACAACCCTCTAATTATTCATATTGCATCCCCCGAGGAGGCCGAGCCGTACGCCGTGACGAGTGAGACTTATTACCGACTCGCTAAGGCATTTATGCCGGGGCCGCTCACCGTGGTCCTGCCGCGCAAGGAAAGCATTCCGCTTCGCACAACCGGAGGACTCCAAACGGTTGCCGTTCGCTGTCCATCTCACCCCATAGCAAGAGCGTTGATACGCGAGGCGGGAATTCCCATTGCCGCGCCCTCGGCCAATCTGTCGGGCAAGCCGTCTCCCACCTGCGCGCGCCACGTAATCGAGGATCTTTCGGGACGCGTCGATATGATTCTTGACGGCGGCAACTCGGAGATCGGTTTGGAATCCACCATCGTCGCACTCGACGGAAACCGGGCAACGCTTTTGCGTCCCGGTGCCATTACCGCCGACGCCCTTCGGTGCGTTTGCGAAAGCGTGACAGTAGCTCCGTCCGTTGTCGCGCAGCTTGCCGAAAACGAGCGCCCACTCTCTCCCGGCATGAAATACAAGCATTATGCGCCAAGCGTTCCTTTTGTCCTGTTAAAAGGAAGTAAAAATAACATTCTTGATTTCTTAAAAAAAGAGCAAAAGGAAAAAAAATGTGCAATCCTTTGCTACAGCGAAGAGACCGCAGAGCTTGAAAACAAAAACCTCGTCGACATTGGAAAATCGGAAAATCTCGATGAACAGGCCAAGCGGCTTTTCACCGCGCTTCGCGACGCCGACAAGCTAGGAGTAGACATCATATACGGTCATCTGCCAACCACCGACGGCATTGGCCTTGCCCTTTATAACCGTATGCTTCGCGCCGCGGCGCATACCATCCTTGAAGTTTAACACACGGAGGTAGCTCATGGCAAAGAAAAGCAAATACAACGAGCCAAAGGAAATCGTTTACGCGCCCGCGCGCGAGCAGCTCATAACCGAAACCATTGAAAAAAACTATATGCCCTACGTTATGAGCGTCATCATTTCCCGTGCCATTCCCGAGATCGACGGCCTTAAGCCCTCGCACCGAAAGCTTCTGTATACCATGTATAAAATGGGGCTTCTGAAAGGCCCAAAGACCAAGAGCGCAAACGTCGTCGGACAAACAATGAAGCTGAATCCGCATGGTGATATGGCGATCTATGAAACGCTCGTCCGTCTCACGCGCGGCAACGAAGCATTGCTCCACCCGCTGATCGACTCCAAGGGAAGCTTTGGTAAGCAATATTCCTCCGATATGCGCTTTGCTGCCTCGCGTTACACAGAGGTCAAGCTGGATCCGATCTGCGAGGAGCTTTTTAAGGGCATTGACAAAAACGCCGTAGAATTCGTTCCCAACTACGATAACACCATGGAAGAACCGCTACTTCTTCCCTCCACTTTTCCTAATATTCTCGTCATGCCAAACTCGGGCATTGCCGTGGGTATGGCCTCGTCAATCTGCTCCTTTAACTTGGAGGAGATCTGCGACGGAACGATCGCTCTGCTTCGTAATCCGAAAACAAGCATCGAAAAGCTGCTTGACATCATCAAGGCACCCGACTTCCCGGGTGGCGGTACCATCATCTACAACCGCGATCAGATGCGCGAGATCTACGAGACCGGTCAGGGCTCAATTAAGGTGCGCGCGCGATACAATTACGATAAAGCCGCCAACTGCATCGACATTATTCAGATCCCCTACTCCACTTCCATTGAGCTCATCATCAAGCGCATCACCGAGCTTGTGAAGGAAGGTAAGCTCAAGGAGATCACCGATTTCCGCGACGAGATCGACCTTTCGGGCTTCAAGCTGACCATCGACATCCGCAAGGGTACCGACCCCGACAAGCTGATGGCCAAGCTTTATAAGCTGACACCGCTCGAGGATAGCTTCAAATGCAACTTTAATATTCTAATTGATTCTACACCGCGACAGATGGGCGTTGCCGAGGTTCTTACCGAATGGATCAAATTCCGCATGGGATGCCTCCGCCGTGAATTGCAGTATGACCTGGACAAGAAAAACGAAAAGCTTCATCTGCTTCTCGGCCTTGCCAAGATTCTACTTGACATTGACAAGGCAATCAAGATCATTCGAAACACCGAGCATGACGCCGATGTAATCAAAAATCTTATGGAGGGCTTCGGCATCGATGAGATACAGGCCGACTTCATTGCCGACATCAAGCTTCGTCATCTCAACAAGGAATATATTTTGAGCCGCATCGACGAGATCAAGGGACTTCAAGAGGAGATCGCACAAATCGAGGATATCCTCGGTGACGACCTGAAGCTGAAGGCACTCATCTCCAAGCAGCTCACCGAGGTCAAGAAAAAGTACGGCAAGCCGAGAAAGACCTATTTGATATACGACGGTGACGTTGAGGAATACGTGGAGGATGAAAACGAGGACAACTACAACGTCAAGGTCTACCTCAGCCGCGAGGGATATTTCAAAAAGATCACCGCACTCTCACTCCGCGGAAATGACGAGCACAAGCTCAAGGAAGGCGACGAGATCGCGTATTCGTATGACGCCACGAACAACTCCGAGCTTATCTTCTTCTCAGATAAGTGCAAGGTCTACCGCGCAAAATGCTCGGATTTTGAAAACACCAAGGCCTCAGCCATGGGTGACTTTATCCCCGCCAAGCTCGGCATGGATAGCGGCGAAAAACCCATCTTCATGCGTCTGTACACAACGCCGACCGCCGACGAAAACATGGTCTTTATCTTCGAGAACGGCAAGGGTGTTCGCGTACCCCTTTCCTCTTACGAGACCAAGGCGACGCGCAAAAAGCTCGTAGGTGCCTACTCGGACGCTTCGCCCATTGTGGCCGCGCTCTACGAGAAGGAAAAGGATCCGTATGACATTATGATGGTCAGCTCCGACGATCGCGCCATCGTCTTTAAGACCTCACTCATTCCACTTAAGACCACCCGTTCGTCGTCGGGCGTGACACTGATGAGCCTGAAAAAAGGCAGCAAGGTGGTAAGCGTTCGCACCGACGTACCCGAGGACACCAAGGGCTATAAGAAAACCAAGCTTCCCGCGACAGGCACTCTGCTTGCCGAAAAGGATATTAAAAAACAACAGCTTACATTTTGAAAGGAAATAAAACCATGGCAAAAGATCAAGCAAAGAAACTGAGCAAAAGAGAGAGACGCAAGGTACTTATCGTAAGACTTATGTGCCTGTTTCTCACGCTTCTTATGGTGGCCGGCGTGGCATATTATGCCCTTGTCTTCCTTTTGCAGTAATCGAAAAACGGCAACAAAGCACGGCGATGCAACGCATTGCCGTGCTTTGTTGTTATTTATTCACTTACGAATGAGAGCGTAGGATAGCCGTTGGCATCCGGACTCGCTTTGTAGAGATCACCATCTCCGTTAAGACAAGTTTCCCAATCCGCATAGCCACCGATAGCAATGCGAATAACACAGATAAAATTCTTGTTTCTCATACACATTTCTATTTTTTTTCCTTTTTCTCTTGATTTTGGTGAATAAATGTGGTAGAATAATAATGTATGAATTAAATTCAGGAAACTCCGCCCTGTGCGGAGAGAAAGGGTAAAAAATATGGCACTTGTAACAACCAAGGAAATGTTCAAGAAGGCATACGAGGGTAAGTATGCAGTTGGTGCGTTCAACATCAACAACATGGAGATCATTCAGGCAATCACCGAGGCTGCCGCTGAGCAGAAGTCTCCCGTGATCCTTCAGGTTTCCGCCGGCGCGCGCAAGTATGCAAAGCACGCGTATCTTATGGCTCTGGCTAAGGCTGCGGCTGAGGACAGCGGTGTGGATTTCGCGCTTCACCTTGACCACGGCGCAGATTTCGAGATCTGCAAATCCTGCATCGACGGTGGCTTCACCTCGGTCATGATCGACGGCTCGCACCATAGCTACGAGGACAACATTGCTCTCACGCGCAAGGTCGTTGAGTACGCACATGAGCGTGGCGTAGTCGTTGAGGGTGAGCTTGGCGTTCTTGCCGGTGTTGAGGACGACGTCGTTGCCGAGAAGTCCTCCTACACCCGTCCCGAGGAGGTTGAGGATTTCGTAAGCCGCACGGGCGTTGACTCGCTTGCGATCTCGATCGGTACCTCTCACGGCGCATACAAGTTCACGGCAAAGCAGTGCACGAGAAACGAGGAGGGCATTCTCGTTCCCCCGCCCCTTCGCTTCGATATCCTTGAGGAGATCGAAAAGAGAATCCCCGGATTCCCGATCGTTCTTCACGGTGCTTCCTCGGTTCCGCAGGATTACGTTAAGGAGATCAATGCCCTTGGCGGTAAGCTTCCCGACGCCGTTGGTATTCCCGAGGAGCAGCTTCGTCATGCGGCTACCTCTGCTGTATGTAAGATCAACATTGACTCCGATATCCGTCTCGCTATGACCGCAGGCATCCGCCGCGTTCTGAACGACGAGCCCTCGGTATTCGACCCCCGTGGATATCTCACCGTTGCACGCGCCGAAGTTAAGAAGATGGTCACGCACAAGATCGTCAACGTTCTCGGTTCGAACGGTAAGGCATAAGATTATAAAAAAAGTCAGGGGCTACTGCATTGCAGTAGCCCCTTTTCTCTCCGTTGCGGAAAGATTTCGTTCTTATTTCTCAACCGAGAACAAGGGATAGCCGTCGTCCGTAAGATCCCCCTCATAAACAAGAGTAACACCTCTGCCGTAGCTTACCTCGCCGTTTTGCTTGGTAACGAAGGCACGGATCTCGAGTTTATAGTTGGAATCCAAAGCAAGCTCCGTTATCGTAACCAATGCGCCGTACTTATAGCCAAAATGTTCCTTAATGGTGTATTCAGTAGTGCCTCCGTAGATCGAGGAGTAGGCTTTCGTGCTTGTATCCGAAACCTTCTCTGTTCCACTCTCGGTGGTGATAGTCACCTCATATCCGAAATTCTTGTAGTTCAAGGAATCCAGACCCGCGATCGCACGAAGCGAGAACTTGCCCTCCTCACCCCTCGTTACCTGATAGGCAATGAAAGAAGCGTCAACATTGGGAAGCACGGGAACAACGGGCGTACCGTCAAAGCTCTCGTCGGCGACAGGCTTATCGTTGGTCACAACCCCAATTGCGCGCTCATTCTCGACACCGAGAACCAAGCGATCCTTTTCCGCGTTAACGGTCGGTACAGACTCCACCGACTTCAGATCATCTATCCAAAGAGTTACTTTCACACCGTCTCCCAGTTTCGTAAGACGGAAACCAAGCATACCCATCTCGTATTTCACGTGATCCTCGGTAACGGTAACGTTATAAGTGAGCGTCGTCCATTCGTTCGCCGCCAGATCCACGGTGAGATTGCCGCCCTTCCAGAAATAATTGTTAGCGTCAGGCACCTCTTTTCCGGGGGCCACCGTCTCGGCGACGGCAGATTTATGTGCATTTATCATACCGTACTGCACGGTCGCGGCGGTGTCTGCCTTCACCTTCACCGTGATCGTAAAGCTTTTTCCGATATCGTCCACGGTAAGATAATCGTACTTCAATACGTTATAGAAGTTGATCAGGGAGTTGTTGTAGCCACCGGCCGCAACCACTTTCGAGCCGTCCACACTGGCAATAAC
>SVRO01000004.1 GCA_015064795.1 Oscillospiraceae bacterium
GCCGAAAAGAAAGCGAGCTTTCTTTGTCGGCGTGTAAGCTTTGCGCTGACGGACAACCGCTTCGCGGTTTTCCGTCCCAAAATGACGTAAAGTTTAAGCATATCCATGCAAGAAAAGTTTTGATCAAACTTTTTCAAAAGTTTGCGGGTTCCAAGGGCAGAGCCCTTGGCGTCCTCCCCTACAAACATCAATTTATGAAAGTGACACAGCTATCGTTTTATATTTACGGGGAAAAACGGGCGGTTATTCCGAAGGAGGCAATATTGAAAGAGAAAAATACAGAGAAAAGATCGCTTTTGAAACGATGGAAGCAAGGAGCGCGCGAGACGGTGGGTGAGTTTTTTGGCGAGCCTTCGGTGGAGTGGCGCGGTCGAGGACGGCTTGCCGTCAGCGGTGCGCAAAAAATCGGCTTTTTTGCGGAGGACAGGATTCTCGTTTTGCTGAAGGAGGAACGACTTTGGGTGTGCGGAAAGGGACTTATGTGTCTGTCCTTTCAAAATGAGGTGCTTGTGATCGGAGGCAGAATATGTGCGGTATCTTATGAGGAGGATGAGGCATGACGTTATTTGGTTTTTTCGCAGGCGAGACGGTTTTTGAAGCCTCGGGAAAGGATGCCGCCAAGATTTTCAATTTGTGTATGCGCGAAAGGATCCCGTACGGTAAAACCGCATGGGACGGGGAATGCTTTTTGCTGACCTGTACGGGACGCGCTGCGGCTCGCTTGTCGGCGCTTTGTGAGAAGGAGGGAATTGCGCTTGCGGTACGAAATCAGAGTGGACTTAAGACGCTTGTGGCGCGTTACCGCGGTCGCTTGGGGCTTTTTATCGGTTTTTTTCTCGTGCTTGCGTTATTTGCTCTGTCAAGAGGGGTGATCTGGCGCATTCGCGTGGAGGGCAACGAGCGTTTGAGTGAGGCGCGTATCCTTTGCTTACTTGCCGAAAACGGCGTAGAGGTAGGCGCACCGCTGGGGAAGGTGGTTCCCGATTTCGTGGAAGGCAACATTTTGCTTGCCGAGAAGGACATTTCATGGATTGCGGTAAGTGTCAAGGGAACAACGGTGAACGTGGAGCTGCGGGAGACGGTGCGCGCCGAGAGCAAAAGCGAAAACGCGGCCAATCTCGTGGCACTTTGTGACGGACAGATCGAACGCATCGAGGTCTACGATGGGAACGTGACGGTAAAAAAGGGAGACGTGGTGCGGCAGGGCGAGCTTCTGGCAAGCGGCGTTTACGATACGGGGGAGGGGGGAACCCTCCGCGCGACGCGTGCGTACGGGGAGGTTTTTGCGCGCACGGTACACGAATTTTCGGTGAAAATTCCCTTATCTTATGAGGAAAAGGTGTATACGGGACGGGAATGGAGCGAAAAAAGCGTAAATTTTTTCGGAAAAGAGATAAAAGTTTTCACAAACTGTAGAAAAGCCCCCCCGACTTGTGATATAATATATTATAAAAACGATTTACGTCTCTTTGGCGGCGATCCGCTTCCGCTTCGTGTGGAGACCGCGCGTTATCGGGAATACGTGCTGGAAACCGTTACGCTTTCCTCGCAACAAGCCGCAGAGTATGCCTTTGCCGGTATGGAACGGGAAATGGCGACGCTTTCGGAAACGGTCGAGCTTTTGGAGAAGGTCATGTCCTTTGAGCTCACTGACGAGGCGTATATTTTGAACTGTCGCGTCACCTGTATTGAAAACATTGCCGTGACGCAGGAAATAAAAATCGAAGTATAGGAGTTTTACGGTGCAAAAAATCATTCCGATTGAAACGAGCGAGCTGACGAGCAAGCTTTTCGGCAGCTTTGACTGTCACGTGAGAAAAATTGAGGAGGCCTTCTCGGTCGATATTCGCAATCGCGAGTCCGACGCGGGAAACGCCATCGTCGTGGACGGCGAGGAGTCGGCGGTGATCGAGGCGTGCAACGTGCTTTCTTACCTCAAGGAGATCGCGAAGTTTGGCGACACGCTTGACGAGCAGTCGGTGCGCTACGTGATCAATATGGTGAAGGACGGAAATGCCGACGCGCTTGAAAAGCTGGACGGCAGTATTTGTGTCACGGGGCGGGGCAAGCCAATCAAGGCCAAGACCGTCGGTCAGAAAAAATACGTAGAGGCCATCGAAAAGAACACCATCACGCTTGGCATCGGTCCTGCGGGAACGGGAAAGACCTTTTTGGCGGTTGCCATGGCGGTGAAGGCACTTCGCGAAAAGCGCATGAGC
The DNA here is from genome assembly GCA_015064795.1 of Oscillospiraceae bacterium. GTDB lineage: Bacteria > Bacillota > Clostridia > Oscillospirales > CAG-272 > RGIG8775. Next base: position 2,220 of record SVRO01000004.1, read on the forward strand.
CGCATCATTCTCACGCGTCCCGCGATCGAGGCGGGCGAAAAGCTGGGCTTTTTGCCGGGCGATCTGCAAAGCAAGATCGACCCCTATCTCCGCCCGCTTTACGACGCGCTTTACGAGATGATCGGCACCGAGGCCTACGCACGCTTTGTGGAGAAGGGAACCATCGAAATCGCGCCGCTGGCGTATATGCGCGGACGGACGCTTGACGATTCCTTCATCATTCTCGACGAGGCGCAAAATGCCACGCCCGAGCAGATGAAGATGTTCCTCACGCGTCTTGGATTCAACTCTAAGATGGTGGTGACGGGAGATCTTACGCAGACTGACCTGCCGCATGGGCAGAAGAGCGGACTTGCGGCGGCGGTGAAGATCCTTGAGGAGATCGACGATATTGCCATTCACCGCTTCACCGATCGTGACGTTGTGCGGCACAAGCTGGTGCAGGCCATCATTTTGGCTTACGAGAAGCACGAACGAGAGGGGCTTCGCAAGGCCGAGGAAGAAAAGGAAAAGAACAAAATTCGATATAAGGGAAAGATTTGAGATGAGACTGAAAGTATATTTTGAAAATCAGCAGAACAAGGAGCCACTTCACTATTCGCTCAAGATGCGAATCCGCCACGCGATCGAGGCAACGCTTGCTTACGAGGAATTTGACGATGATTGCGAGGTGTCGGTTACCTTTTGCGACAACCAAAAGATTCGCGAGCTGAACAAGAAATTCCGCGAGATCGACCGTGCGACCGACGTGCTTTCTTTTCCGCTTTTTGACGACGACGGCATGGACGCGCACGTGGAAGATTTTGGATGCATGCTTGGTGACGTGGTGCTTTCCTTGGAGAAGGCGCGCGCGCAGGCTGAGGAATTCGGACATAGCTTTGAGCGCGAGGTTGTATTCCTTACCGTGCATTCAATTCTGCATTTGCTTGGCTACGATCACGAGACGGGCGAGGAGGACGAAACGGATATGCGGCGCCGCCAAAGCGAGATTGTGGAAAAGCTCGGGCTTGCCGTAAAATAAAGGAGAGAAGAATATGAAAAAAACGGGATTTATTGCCATCGTCGGCCGTCCGAACGTGGGAAAATCGACGCTGATGAATCAGATATTGGGCGAAAAGGTTGCCATCGTTTCGGCCAAACCGCAGACCACGCGAAACCGCATTCTCGGTATTTACACGCGCGGCGAGGAGCAGTTCGTATTCCTTGACACCCCCGGCATTCACACGCCGAAAAACCGCCTTGGCGAATACATGGTGAGCGCGGCCAACTCCTCGATGAAGGATGCGGACGCGGTGGTTTTGGTGGTGGACGTGGGACGAGAGCCCTCGAAGGTCGAGGAGGACGTGATCGAATATCTCAAAAAGACGGGACTCCCCTCGGTGCTGGCACTCAATAAGGTAGACCTCTACCAGCGCGATAAGATTGCCGAAACCATTACGGCTTACGCCGCAAAATATAATTTTGACGCCTTCGTGCCGATCTGCGCGAAGAACGGCGGCAAGGTGGACGAGCTTTTGGACGAGTGCGCCAAGTTTTTGACCGAGTCCGAGTGGATGTTCCCCGATGATATGATCACCGACCAGCCCGAACGGCAGATCGCGGCCGAGATCATTCGCGAGAAGATCCTGCGTACGACCGATCGCGAGGTGCCGCATGGTACAGCTGTGGTTATTGAGGAGTTTACGGACGAGGGAAGCATGATCCGCATTCGCGCGGAGATCTTTTGTGAGAAAAACTCGCACAAGGGCATTCTCGTCGGTAAGGGCGGAGCCAACCTCAAGCTTATCGGCACTTACGCCCGTGAGGATCTGGAAAAATTCTTTGGCACCAAGGTCTACCTCAACCTTTGGGTAAAGGTGAAGGAGAATTGGCGCGACAGCGTCGGCATGGTGACCAACTTCGGATATAATAAAAAGGAAGATTTGTAAAAAGGGGGGGAGCTGCGTGCAGTATACGGTGGACGGGCTTGTGATACGCGAGAGTGAGTCGGGCGAGAACGATAAACGCTTGGTTTTGCTGACGCCCGACCGCGGACGGATTTCGGTGCTCGCCAAGGGCGCACGATCCTTGCGGAGCAAGTATATGAACAGCGCCGCGCTCTTTACCTACGGAAATTACGAGATCACCGAGCGCGGTGAGCACGCGTGGCTTTCGGGTGCGTCGGTGACCGAGTCCTTTTACGGTATACGCAACGACATTGAGCGCTTGGCGCTCGCCTCCTACGTCTTGGACGTGGTGTACGAGCTTTCGGGCGAAGCGGAGGGGGCATGTGATATGCTCCGTTTGGCACTCAATACCCTCTTTGCCATCGCCAACGATTGCAAGCCACGGCCTCTTATCAAAGCGGTCTTTGAGTTCCGCGCCATGACCATGTCGGGATACTTGCCCGACCTTAGCGGTTGCTCGGTCTGCGGTAAGCCGAGAGGGAGCTATATGTATCTTGACGTGATGAACGGCGAGATGAAGTGCGCCGAGTGCCTACATACCGTGGAACTCAAAAAGCAACCGTCGGAGGACGAGCTTGTGAGTGCGCGAATTCTGTCTCCCATGGGAAGCGGCACGCTTGCGGCGGCGCGGTATATCACCGAGGCTCCGTTGGAACGGCTTCTTTCTTTCACGCCCGAGGAAACGACGGTTTCGGAGCTTGCGCGTATGAGCGAGACCTATCTTTTGCATCATTTGGAGCGGAGCTTTCCTTCGCTTGAATTTTACCGTAACGTCATGAATTTATAATAGGAAAGAAAATGGACGAAAAGAATTTACACACACTCGAATTTCATAAAATTCGCGAAATGCTTGCGACCTGCGCCCTGACCGAAGGGGCCAAGGAGCAGGCCCTTTCGCTTTTGCCTGCGGAATATCCCGAGGAGGCAAGACGTCTTCAACGACAGACCACAGACGCCCGTCGATTGCTCGACCACAAGGGCATGCCCTCCTTTGGTATGGTAAAGGATGTGGCAGACCCCTGCGAGCGCGCAAGCAAGGGCGCTACCTTGAACACGGGTGAGCTTTTGGCACTTGCCAACGTGCTTCGCACTTCGCGCTCGCTTTTGGAGTATATCCGCACCAACCGCCTGTTTTCCACAACACTTGACGAGATCTTTGAGCGCCTTATTCCCAATCGGACGCTGGAGGATAAGATCTACCGTTCGATCATCGCGGAGGATACCATTGCCGATGAGGCCAGTCGCGAGCTTTCGGACATTCGTCGACGCATTCGGATCGAGGGCAATCGTATCAAGGAGACACTGCAGAAATATATCAGCGGCGGCTCGTACGCCAAGTATCTGCGCGAGAACATCGTCACCATGCGAAACGGACGCTACGTCGTTCCCGTGAAGGCCGAGTGCAAAAACGAGATCAAGGGTCTCATTCACGATACCTCGGCAACGGGCTCGACCATTTTCGTTGAGCCGACGGCAATCGTAAACGCCAACAACGAGATACGTATTTTACAAAACAAAGAGGAGTATGAGATCGAGCGCATTTTGCAGGAGCTTTCGGCCGACGTGGCCACCTGCGAAAAGGCGATCGGCCTGAATTACCTGAATATCACCTTGCTTGCCTTTATCTTTGCCTGCGGTGAGTTTTCCAGACGCTTGAATGCTACGGAGGCTACCATTACCGAGGATAAGCGCGTGCATCTGGTGCGCGCACGCCACCCACTCATCGACAAGGACAAGGTGGTGCCCGTGGATATCGAGGTGGGCGGAGAATACGATTCGCTTATTATCACGGGCCCCAATACGGGCGGTAAGACAGTCACCCTGAAAACCGTCGGTCTCTTTGCGCTGATGGCGCAGGCTGGCCTTCACATTCCCGCGGAGGAGTCCTCGTCGATCTGCTTCTTTGATAAGATTTTGGTCGATATCGGAGACGAGCAGAGCATCGAGCAATCGCTCTCGACCTTTAGCTCGCACATGGTCAATATCGTTTCCATTCTCGATAAGGTGGACGCGCATTCGCTCGTGCTTTTTGACGAGCTTGGCGGCGGCACCGATCCCGTGGAGGGGGCGGCACTCGCCGTGGCCATCATTGACACCGTGCGTGAGCGCGGAGCGGTCTGCGTGGCGACCACGCACTATTCCGAGCTTAAGGCCTACGCGCTGGATACCGAGGGCGTTTGCAATGCGTCTTGCGAGTTTGACGTTGAGACCTTGCGGCCGACCTACCGTCTGGTTATCGGTGCGCCGGGTAAGTCCAATGCCTTTGCCATTTCGGGCAAGCTTGGTCTTTCGCCTGCGATCATTGAGAAGGCAAAGGGACACGTCAGTGCCGAAAACCGCCGCTTTGAGAACATCATCGAGCAGCTTGAAAATACGCGCGTGGAGATGGAAAAGCGGCTTGCAGAGGCCGAGGCAATGCGTGAGAAATACGAGGCCTATCAAAAAGAGGCCGACCGTACGATCGGTAAGCGCTTAAAGGACTCCGAAAGGATGCTGGAGGACGCCAAAAACAAGGCGGCCGCTATGATGGAGAGCGCCAAAGCGTCGAGCACCTACGTTTTTGCACAGCTCGAGCAGGTGCGCAAAAAGCAGGAGGCGGCAAACTTCGGTGAGGAGCTGGAGCGCACGCGCCGCGCGGTTCGCGATCACATTCGGGACAATGAGGACAAATATAATCCCGTGACCGAGCGGAAAAACGAAAATTATGTCCTGCCGCGCCCGCTTCGCAAGGGGGACACCGTGCTTTTGGTCGATATCGGTAAGGAGGCGGTGGTGTTGGAGCTTCCCGACGCACAGGGTAACGTACAGGTGCAGGCAGGTATTATCCGCACGCGTACCAAGCTGAAAAATCTTCGCTTGAAGGAAGACGAAGCAACCTTTACCGATAAGGACGATCAAAAAAAGGTGGTCAGCACCTATCGCAAGCAGGTAAGCTCGGATTGTATCGACGAGATCGACCTCAGAGGAAAGACGGGGGACGAGGCGTGGCTTGCTGTGGACAAGTATCTCGACGATGCCATGCTTTCGGGCTTCCACACCGTGCATTTGATACATGGAAAGGGAACGGGTGCGCTCAAAAACGCCCTTTGGCAGTATTTGCGAGGCGATAAGCGCATTCGCAGCTTCCGCATCGGACAGTACGGTGAGGGCGACGGCGGTGTGACCGTGGTGGAGCTGAAGTAACTCGTAAAAATCGGTTGCTTTTGGAAATGGGAATTGGATTTTTTCGTTAACATTCACAAAAAAACAAAAAACTGTTAAAAGACCTTTTCAAAAGTCGAAATTTGTGATATAATGAAAGCGCAGAAATAAACGAAGTTTTTCGGGGGGATTTTATGCAGGATAATCTTTTTGGTGATCTGAGTGTAATCAGTCTTCGCGGTGGCGAGCAGTTTGCCTCGCAGGTGGACTATTATCTGAAGGAATGGAGAAATCACGGAGAGGATACGACGTATATCGTTCCTACCGAATGTCCGCGATTTGGCACGGGAGAGGCGAAGGGTGTCCTTCATCACTCGCTTCGCGGTCACGACATCTATATCATTGCCGATGTGTTCAATTACGGCGTGACGTATAAGATGTACGGTGAGCCCGTCCCGATGAGTCCTGATGACCATTTTGCCGATCTCAAGCGCCTTATTGCAGCCATCGAGGGTAAGGCAAGACGTGTTTCGGTCATTATGCCTATGCTTTACGAGGGAAGACAGCACAAGCGCTCCTCGCGTGAGTCGCTTGACTGTGCCATGATGCTCCAGGAGCTTGTGGGTATGGGTGTGGAGAACATCATTACCTTTGATGCACATGACTCCCGTATTCAGAATGCCATTCCGCTCAGCGGCTTTGATGACGTTCGTCCCGCGTACCAGATGATCAAGGCTCTTATTCGCAACGTTCCCGATATTTCGATCGACAAGGAAGACCTGATGTTCATATCGCCCGACGAGGGGGCTATGGGACGAAGCATGTACTACGCTTCGGTGCTTGGTCTTGATGTCGGTATGTTCTATAAGCGTCGTAATTATTCGATCGTGGTAAACGGAAAGAATCCCATCGAGGCGCACGAGTACTTAGGTAAGGATCTTTCGGGCAAGGACGCCATTATCGTGGACGATATGATCGCGTCGGGCGAGTCGCTTATCGACGTGGCTTGTCAGCTTAAGGAAAAGGGCGTAAAGCGTATCTTCAACTTTGCCACCTTCGGTCTCTTTACCGAGGGCTTTGAGAAGTTCGACAAGGCGTATGCCGACGGACTGATCGATAAGATCTTTACCACGAACCTGATCTATCACCGTCCGGGGCTTATTGAGAAGCCATGGTATTGTGAGGTCAATATGTGCAAATATGTGGCTTACATTATTGATACGCTCAATCACGACCACTCGATCAGCTCGCTCCTCAACCCCGTGCAGAGAATTCACAACATCGTGGAAAAGCACAAAGCGGCTCAGGGCGGTCAAATCAAAATTACCTTTTAAAAGAAGAAAATGGGGTGCCGACAGTTATTCGGTACCCCGTTCCTTTGTGTCTTCGTCGTTTTGACGCTTATCCTCTCGTGTAATTTTGCGAAGAAGCGTGTTTTTTTGTAGAAATTCACAAAATTTAATAAGAATTCAAGATTTGTCTTGACAAACTTGGGAAGATGTGATAAAATATCGGTGTATTAGAGAGGCGGTATTTTTCCCGAATTTCTCTAAAAAGCGGATGCTATTTGGCACCGAATTTATTTTATAAAGGAGAAAAGAGTTATGAAGAAAATTTTGAGTTGCCTTCTTGCCGTGTTGATGATCACTGTTGTTTTTGCCATGACGGTCAGCGCACAGATCGGCGAAGGCTACAAGGACTACGGCGAAGTTTATATTGATCCGAATGCCGAGATGAGATTGGACGCAGACATGGATGATGTGTATCTTAAGGCTACGCCTTGGGAGATCAAGTACGTTCATCTTGGCTACGAGGAAGACGGTGTAACTCCCAGTCCTCCCACTCCCGAGGATACGGTGGCCAGCGGTTCTACGATGAATATGTGGCGTGTTGCAGGTTATGCACAGGGTGACGTTGTGCCGGCGGGCATTGCTACAGGCACGGGTTACATGGTTTATGACGGTGAGTTCGTTTGGCTCTACGTAGATATCATTGATGACGACCTTGTTACCAAGGCTCCCGATCCGCTTAACTCCTCCTTCCGTCAGGATTCTGTGGAGTTCATGATGGACTGGACGAACGAGGCTCCCAACAACGGCAACGCTATTCTTCAGGCTCGTATGACGCACGAGGGTTATATTTCCGGTCGTGAGGACGGCCCTGGCGGTATCTCTCTGTTTGGTTCGATCGACGACGGTGGACCTAACCCTGTAACTTGGCTTAAGGGTGACGCAAAGCACACCGAAAAGGGTTGGGCATGCGAATTTAGAATTAAGGTTCCGGAGAACTTTGACAAGGATCGCTTCTCCATGGCTATCTTGATCAATGACTATGACGAGACGGCTGAGACCACGACCACGGGTTCCCGTGTTATGATCTGTGCAGATGACGTAAGAGGTAGCGCACAGTGGTACGGTGCAAACTTCGGTTCCATCAAGTTCGACTACAAGAACTATCAGCCTGAAACGGGTGATATGTCCATCGTTTACATTGCAGTTGCTATGGTTCTTGCTCTTGGTCTTGCAGCCGGCACGGTTGTTTCCATGAAGAAGAGAGCTTCCAAGTAAGATAACTTCTACTGTAAAGTAATATTCATAGCAGGGACGCTCCTTGGGGAGCGTCCTTGTTTTGCAACAAATGATGTAACTACCTCATGTTTGGTAAGGAGAACAGAACATGCAGCTTGTATTATTAACTGCACTTGGCGTGGGACTCGCCACGGTTTTCGGTGCTTTGATCGGTTTTTGTTTTAAGAGTACCTCGCATAAATTTAACGACATTATTCTCAGCTTTGCGGCAGGTGTGATGCTTGCGGCGGCGGTGATCGGTCTCGTGTTGCCCGCTTTGGAATATGAGAGTCACTTTGCGGTGCCGATGACGCTCATTGGTATCTTTGTGGGTGCCGTCTTCCTTCAGCTTATCGACCGCTTTGTGCCGCACCTTCACCGTTTGGCAGGGGAGGACACCGAGTCGCATGGGACGAATGTGGCACATATACACAAGATACTGTTGTTCGTTTTGGCCATTGCCATCCATAATTTCCCTGAGGGAATTGCTGCGGGTGTTGGCTTTGGTACGGGTAATACGGCCGAGGCACTTACCATCGCAGGCGGCATTGCCTTGCAAAATATCCCTGAGGGTATGGTCATTATTGGGCCGATGTTTGCAGGGGGTGTTTCGAAAAAGCGTACGCTGCTTATCGCGATTGCAACGGGACTTGTGGAGGTTGTAGGTACCCTTATTGGCTATTTTGCCGTCAGTGTTTCCACGGCCATTCTCCCCTTTGCTCTCGCATTTGCGGGCGGTACGATGCTCTATATCATCAGCGACGAAATGATTCCCGAAACGCATGCGCACGGAAACGAACGAAGCGCAACCTACGCCCTTCTCGTCGGCTTTTGCCTGATGATGTTGGTAGACTTTTATTTGGGATAAAACAAAGGCAAGTCAACGGTGCGTTGGCTTGCCTTTGTTTATAAATTGATGTTTATCGGTGACTTTATGTGGGGCTCCGCCCCACACCCCGCCCTCCTTTTGAAAAAGGAGGGACGAAAACTTTTCTCGCATGGGTACGCTTAAACTTCACGTCATTTTGAGCCGCGTAAAGCACACGCGCAGAAAAGAAAGCGAGCTTTCTTTGTCTGCCGCGTGGCTCGCGGCGTATATGTCCTTCGCACAAGGTGCGAAGAACCAAAATGACTTGGAGCCCCTTTACAATAAAGTTTTTGCAGACTTTGTCGTAAAAAATTCCAGAAAAGTTTTTGAGGGTGGTAGGGAACTTTTTTCAAAAAGTTCCCTACACGTTCTCTCCCCGATAAATCAAAATTTGAAGATTTTTATTTCACGCGCAAGCGGCGGATGTCGTCGGCGTGTGGGGTAACGTAAGCTGTCCAGTTGGTGTGGTAGATGACGAGACCGGGGCGGGCGGCGGCAGGCTTTTTGATGTTTTTGGCAAGCGAGTAGTCTACGGCGATGTTTTGTCCGCCGTAGGCCTTGGAGTGATAGGCCGCGATCTCTGCGGCTTGCGTGAAGTCGCGGTCTGTGGGCTCCTTGCCGTCACAAACCAAAACCACGTGCGATCCCGCTACGTTTTTCGCGTGAAACCAATAGTCCATTTTGGATGCCAAGCGGAAGGTGATATATTCGTTTTGAATATTGTTTTTTCCGCAAAGTACGGTGAGACCGTCGTCGGTCTTGAATTTCGCCACGGTGGGTGTGCTTGGGCGGCGACCGCTCGATTCGGGCTTCATGCGCTTGGCGTAGCCGCTTTTGTGAAGCTCTTCGCGGATCTCGGCAAGATCACTTGGCGACTCGGCGCGCTCCAACGCGTCAAGCACCGATTGGAGATATTCGATCTCCACAAGGTCAAGGTCGATCTGCTTGGTAAGCTCGATCTTGGCGTTTTTGGACTTGTTGTATTTTTTATAGAGCCGTTGCGCGTTGGCAGCGGGGGTGAGCCGCTCGTCAAGCTCGATCTTGAGCATACGGGGGTTGCCGTCCTCACCGTAGCTTTCGTAGTCGGGAAGAAGGGCTTCCTTCATACCGCGCTTTAAAAGATAGATGTTGGCGGTGATGACGTCCCCCTCTTTTTTGTATGCCTCACCCTTGGCGCAGTCGGCAAGCTCGGCGCGCTGAAGCTCCAGTTTTTTGGTGATACGCGCGAGCGCGTTGTTTAGTAGCTTTTGCACGTCCGAAGCGCGCTGACGCACGCGTTGCTCGCGGTCGCGACTTCCAAAATACAAATCGAGAAGCTCGCCCGCTCCCCCAATGGATTTATGCGTGAAATCCTTGCCGTACTGCAAGAGGTCGCAAAAAGCGTATTCCACGGGTGTGTCTCCCTTGCAGATCAGCGTGGGGGAGAAATCGTTTGTCCGAATCTTTTCCATGAGCGCGGAAAACTCCCTATAGAGTGCGCTCGCGTTGTAGCCGTCGCAAAGCGTATCGGTGCTTCCCGTGGCGCGATAGGAGATCTCGCGCGCAACGGCGGCCGAGATGCCAAGGAAGGAGGAGAGAATAAATTTGTCGCAAGGCTTGCCGTCTCCCTCGGTCTCGGCCAGACTCATAAATTCCTCCCGCGTGACTGTGAGGGGATCCTGCTTGTCCTGCTTGGGTGGGAGCTCGTACTTCATTCCCGGAAGAACTTGCCGCAAGCTGCTTGTGGAGAAGTCGATCGTTTTGAGGGCGGCAAGGATTTTTTCTTTGCCGTCGATAAAGATCAGATTGCTGTATTTTCCCATGACCTCGGCCACGAGAAAGACCTCACACGCGTACCCCATTTCATCGCGCGTTTCAAAGCCGAGTGTAACCACGCGCTCAAAGCCCGCTTGCTCGACGGAAATGAGCTTTGCGCCCTGAAGATGCTTGCGAAGAAGAACGCAGAGCATGGGCGGATTTTGCGGATTTTCCTTTTGCTCGGTGCTAAAGCCAATTCGTGGATTGTTTGCACCCGCGTTGATCAAAAGCCGCTTGCCGCCGCTTTTGGAGCGGATCTGAAGAATGATTTCGTCCCGTTCGGGCTGATATACCTTTTCGACGCGCGCGCCAAGCGATTCCTCGCGGATCTCGTGTAGCGTACACGCGAGCATTCCTGCATCAAATGCCATTTTCTATTTCCTCCAAAAGAGTATCCACCTCGGCAAGCGAGGGAAAGACGTAGTCGGGGCGGTCGCACGCGTCGGCCTTTTCAACATCGGCGGCCGTCGTCTCGCCCGTGAGAACGAGGATCGAGCAAACGCCGTGCTTTTTGCCGAGCGCGATATCGGTATACAGACGGTCCCCGAAAATGCAGGTATCCGCCTTGGAAATGCCGTAGGCCTCCTCGATCATATCCACCGTCTCGCGATAGGGCTTGCCGAAGTAGATCGGCGTTTTGCCCGTAGAGGCCGTGACGAAGGCGGCGATCGCGCCGCTGTCGGGGATAAAGCCGTGCTCGGTGGGGCAGTTGAAATCGGGATGTGTGGAGAGATATTCGGCACCGCCGCGTACGAAGCGGCAGGCGGCGTTCAGCTTTTCGTAGGTGAGTGAGGTGTCAAAGCTGGTGACCACGATGTCGCACGCCTCGGCGTCCTCCGTGACCAAAGAAATGCCGCGCGCCCGAAACTCGTCAAAAAGCTCGTCGGTGCCAACGAGGTAGACGCTTTTGCCCGCGCGGTGATGCTTTAAAAATTCGATCGTAACGTCGCCCGAGGTCATGATCTCCTCGCGCGCGGGTTCAAAGCCGAGGCGCGTGAGCTTCTCAAGATAAAAATCGCTCGTGTGCGAGGCGTTGTTGGTAAAGAACAAGACGCGTCTTCCGCTCTCGCGCAGATGCTTGATAAAGCGGATGGCGAAATCAAAGACCTGATTTCCCAGGTAAATAGTGCCGTCCATGTCGAAAATATAGAGCTTTTTTTCGAGAATAGGGTGGCACGCGGTATAATTTTTCATAATTGCTTCCTTTTTTATCGGTTTTCCTTGATTTTTTGGGGATAAGATGATATAATGAAAAAAAGTATGTATATAGAGGTTGAGTATGAAAACTGTAATTGGTATAGACGTTGGCGGAACAACCACCAAGATCGTGGGCTTTCGTCATGAGGAAGGGAAGAAGCCGACTCTGGTGGAGCCGCTTTTCGTAAGGGCGACCGATCCCGTCACCTCGGCGTATGGAGCCTTTGGAAAATTTACACTCGAAAACAAATTATCGCTTGAGAGCATCGACCGCGTGATGATGACGGGGGCAGGCTCGTCCTTCATTGATAAGCCCATCTATTCGGTAAGTTGTGAGCGCGTGACCGAGTTTTCCTGTATCGGCCACGGCGGTCTCTATCTTTCGGGGCTTGACGAGGCGATGGTCGTCAGCATGGGAACGGGTACGGCAATGGTCTACGCCAAGCGCGAGGCGGACGGCGTCAAGACGCAGTACCTTGGAGGTACGGGCGTTGGCGGCGGCACGCTCGTGGGACTTACACGCAAAATACTCGGTGTGGACGACATCTCGCACATCGAGGGGCTTTGCGAAGGCGGAAACCTTGACAACATTGACCTGCGGATCAAGGATATCTCCAAGCAGCACCGCTACAATGGCGTGGACGAAAGTCTTACGGCGGCAAACTTCGGAAAGCTTAGTGACATTGCCAGCAACAACGACATTGCGCTTGGTATTGCCAACATGGTGTCCGAGACCATTGGTATGGTGGCTATTTTTGCAGCGCGTAATTATGGACTGAAGGATATCGTGCTTACGGGCAATCTGACCGCCGTAAAGCCGATCCGCGACCGCCTTCTCGGCATGAGTCAGAGCTTTAACGTAAACTTTATTATCCCCGAACGCGCACAGTTTGCCACGGTCATCGGTGCGGCGTTGCAGAGTATCTAAATCAAATTTATTGAATATTCGCGGTGATAGCGTCCGCGATCTTGTCGGCAAGCTGTACGAAGGTCGCGGTGTCAAGCTTTTCGCCGCGAATATCTGCATTTAAGCCACATTCGAGAATGAGTGTGGTGAGCGTGTCCTTTGAAAGCTCCGAGAAGCCTGCGGAGAGGGCGTTGGGAAGTGTCTTGCGGCGCTGCTCAAAGGCCGCCTTGACGGTGCGGAAGAAGATGTCCTCATTTTTGGGCTTGTAGGGCTTGTCCTTGTAGAGTTTGATGCGCACCACCGAGGAGTTTACCTTAGGAGGCGGCACAAAGTTGCCGGCACTTACGGTGAAAAGCTTTTCGGCCGTTCCGTAATAGGAAAGCACGGTGGTGATGGCGCCACAATCACGGCTTCCCGCTTTGGCGCAAAGGCGATCGGCCACCTCGGATTGAATCATGATCGTGATATAATCGAAGGGGAGGCCCGACTCCAAAAGCTTCATGAGGATCGGCGTGGTGATGTAGTAGGGCAGATTGGCGCACACCGAGATACCGCCCTCAAAATAGGGCTCCAAAAGCGCGCGGAGATCGGCCTTCATCACGTCCTCGTTGATCACGCGGACGTTTTTATAATCCTCCAGCGTATACGAGAGGACGGGAATGAGGCTTTTGTCGATCTCAAGAGCCACTACGTTCTCATAACGCTCGGCAAGTTGCGCCGTAAGCGTACCGATGCCGGGGCCGATTTCCAAAATGGTTTTGGAACGGCCGTCACAAGCATTGTCGGCAATATCCTCCACGACCATGCGGTTGGTCAAAAAATTCTGACCGAATTCCTTGCGGAATTTAAGTCCATAGACCGACATGATCTGTTTTATCGTTTGTATATCGCAAAGATTCATAGCGTTATCCTTTCAAACCCTTGTTTTCCCTTTATTTTACCATAATTATGGTTAAAAATCAATCCCGTGTTATTTTATTTTGAATTTTTTCTATAATTTTTCAAAATTCTCTTGACAAATGCATAAAAAAAAGGTATACTATTATGGCGTTGCTGGTGTAGCACAGTCGGTAGTGCAGCTGATTCGTAATCAGCAGGTCGAAGGTTCGAGTCCTTTCACCAGCTCCAAGAAAAAAGCAAGTCGAAAGACTTGCTTTTTTCTATTCAATCCGAAGAATTGCTATGAAAGCAAATATTTGGCCTCGACCTCGTTTAGAAGGGCGCGGAAGGTGCCGATCAGGTAAAGGCCAAGTGCAAGGCAGGAAAGGAATTCCACAAGCCACGAAAAGCTTACCGTGCGCACGAAGAGAATGTAAAAGATACTGCCGAGCGCAGTGAGTGCCGACAAAATCCAGAGAACGCGAATGCGCTTATTCAGCATGTCGTGTATGTAGCTTGTCTTTTCCTCGTGAACGAGCACCGTACCGTCGGCCATAGTGGAAACAAAGCCCGTATAGCTTACCGCGATATGCTTGAAGCATGGAAGCAGGGAGGCCATCATCGCGAAGAAGAAGATCGCATCGACGATCTTCAAAGCGCAGAATACGCAATATGCCAAATATGCCTTTTCGGCATAGAGTGCCAGCGACATGGTAAAGTGGTCGTAAAAATAGATGGAATATTGATAAACGATCGCGGAGGAGATCGCGTGCGCGGCCGCGCAGAGCGGGAAAAGCTTTCCCTTATCCGCGAGATAGGGCTTTAGCAAAAAGAAGCCGATAAGTAGGACAATGGGACAGAGGAAGTCGGGCAAAAAGCTGATAAAGTTGATGTAAACGTCAAGCGAAAGGCAGATGCCGATGCTGAGTATGACGGCACCGATGCGAAGGGCGCGCTTGAGGAAGATATCGTCGCGCGGCAGGATCTCGGCACGGTATTTTTCGCGGATCGCCTCAAGGAAGGGGATGTCTCGAAGCAGGGCATGCATATAACGCAAAAACTTGACGAGCCATGCCATGCAGAAGGGGAGAGATATCAGCATAGCGGTGCCGCGAAGAAGCGTGATAAAGTTATAGAGCCATCGAAAAGCATTTCCCTCGTCGTAGCCGTCCAAGGTAAGTGCGGCAAGCTCGGGAAGCGTGGCACAAAGGGCTTTGATCACGAGGAAGACGACGGTAAAGGTCGCAATTGCCGTGGTGGCGTTGTCCTGAAGGTCGGTGTAGTATCTTCTTTTTTTCTTTCTTTTAAATACGGCCTCGGAGCCGTGTCGTGAGCCGAGATACAAAAAGCCCTGAAACATGTCGGAGAAGGCCTTGCGAGCAAACAACAATTCAAAGCAGGATACCGTAAAGGTAAGAAGCAGGATGGCGTCGGGTCTTCCTTTTGGCTGACAGCCGGTCATGATCCAAAGAACTGCCGGTATCTGTGCGGCGCTGACGGCGATCATGCGACCAAAGCCGCGTCGTGCATCCTCCATATGATAATTGAGGACGGAAAGGTCACGCAGTCCCACAAAAAGAAGCAGGTATCCGATGACGTCGGGCAAAAGATCCCAAATGCCGGCAAGCGGGGGATTAAAGAGAAAGAGCGCGGCAATGGAGAGAAGCCCAAGGCCGAGTTTTTTTCGTTCCTTTACCAAAAAAGACACCTCATTTCTTTTGGTTTTCCTTTTTCGCGTCGAGCTTTTGGATCATCTTTTCCATCTTTTCGTCGGATTTTTTGCTCATCTCGCGCCTCTTGTTGATAAAGGCGAAGCGAGAGGGCTTTTTTTCCATATCCTTATCCTCGGGCGCACAGATGCGCGCGTAGCAACGAAAAAGCAGATAGAGAATGGAGATCGGATAGATAAAGCCGGCAAGAATCGAGATCAGTGTGAGCGTCTGAGAAAAATTGGTCGGGGGAATAAGGGCAGTTGCGATATTCCAAACGAAGTAAGCCCCTACGATATACATATTGCGTCGCGCAAGCTTTGCTACGTCCGTATCCTCCACGTCAAGAGCCAATTCTCGAACAGACGAGAGAAGAAAGAAAAGAAAAATCAAAAAGAGCATGACCGAAACGGTGTTGAGCAAGGAGTCGATCTCAAAAAACGCGATCATCGAGAGCAAATCGGACGTGGGAAATTCTGTGAACAGCCAGCGCAAGCCCACGAATACCTGACAGAGTGTCATAAGGACGAGCGGGATGTAGCAGTACTTGAAGCTATGCTTATATTCCGAAAGCTTTCCGAGTGCAAGAAAGATGAGATAGAAGCCGAGAATCTGTGTGGCCCAACCGTACGCGTGGACCGACATCAGTGTGGAGATGAAATAGCCGAGGAAGAGAAGTCCGAATCCCATGCTTTACTCCTTCGAGCCGAGTGCGCAGCATTTTTTGTATTTTTTGCCGCTTCCGCAGGGGCAGGGATCGTTGGGGCCTATCTTTTCGGCGGCGCGCTTAACGACGGTGCGCTTGACGGTTTCGCCGTCAAAGCCCTCCGTGGTGGGCTTGGCGATCTCGACGCGCTGAATGGTGGGAGCCTTGGGGGTTGCCGAAAGCACCATACGTACGGTGGTCTCGCGAATATCCTCTACCATGGCGTCGAACATGTCCGCACCCTGCATACGGTATTCCACGACGGGATCTCTCTGTGCGTACGCCTGCAGGCCGATGCTGCTCTTGAGATCATCCATCATGTCGATGTGCTCCATCCAGTTGCGGTCGACGGCTTGCAGAAGAATGGCACGCTCGATCTCGCGGAAATTGTCGGCACCGAAGAGTTCATCTTTGCTTTCATAAAGCGCAAGTGCGCGGTCACACAGGGTATCGCGAAGGGTGGCGCGGTCAAGCTTTGCCAGCTCCTCGTTGGTATAGCGAAGGTCGTTCTCCGAGCAGATAAGGCCGCCAAGGATGCCGCGAAGTCCGTCAAGATCCCACTCGGTCGACGTTTCGGCGGCGGTGTAATGCTCGACGGCCATTGAGACCGTGGTGATGATCATATTCTGGATCTTTTCGGAAACGTCCTCGCCTTGAAGCACCTCGCCGCGCTGCTTATAAATGATCGTGCGCTGCTGATTCATAACGTCGTCGTAGGTGAGGACGTTTTTGCGGCGCTTGAAGTTGTTGTCCTCAATGTGCTTTTGTGCCGATTCGATCGATCCCGAAAGGATTTTGGCGTCGATGGGGGTATCGTCGTCAAGGCCGAGGCGCGAGACGATGCCAATGAGGCGGTCGCTTCCAAAAAGACGCATCAGGTCGTCCTCAAGCGAGAGGAAGAAGCGCGATTCGCCAGCGTCGCCCTGACGGCCCGAACGGCCGCGTAGCTGATTGTCGATGCGTCGGCTCTCGTGACGCTCGGTGCCGAGGATAAAGAGTCCGCCCGCTTCGCGCACCTTTTCGGCTTCGGGCGCGATCTCTGCCTTGAATTTTGCATAAAGCTCCGCGAAGGTCTTTCGAGCTTCCTTAATGGCCTCGTCCTCTACGTCGGCCGTACCCGTCGCCATGGCGATCAGCTCCTCCGGGGTGCCCATTTTGCGCATCTCGTTTTTGGCCATGAATTCGGGGTTGCCGCCCAGCATAATATCGGTGCCGCGTCCCGCCATATTGGTCGAGATGGTGACCGCGCCAAGCTTACCCGCCTGTGCCACGATCTCGGCCTCGCGCTCGTGATATTTTGCGTTGAGTACCGTGTGTGCAATGCCGTTTTTCTTCAGCCTTGCCGAAAGCTCCTCGGATTTTTCGATCGAAATGGTACCGACCAAAACGGGCTGTCCCTTTTCGTGACACTTGAGGATCTGACGCACGATGGCGTCGTATTTGCCCTTGACATTTTTATAGACCGCGTCGGGATGGTCGATACGGATCATGGGCTTGTTGGTGGGGACCTCGATAACATCAAGCCCGTAGATCTCGTGGAACTCCATTTCCTCGGTGAGTGCGGTACCCGTCATGCCCGAGAGCTTTTCGTACATACGGAAATAGTTCTGGAAGGTGATGGTGGCGAGCGTTTTGTTTTCCTTTTCGATCTTGACGCGCTCTTTGGCCTCGATGGCCTGATGAAGACCGTTCGAGTAGCGACGGCCGGGCATGAGACGTCCCGTGAAGGAGTCTACGATCACAACGCCGTTCTGATTGACCACGTAATCGACGTCGCGGTGCATCACGCCGTGTGCGCGAATGGCCTCGTTGATGTGATGCGCAAGCTCGGCGTTTTCAGGCGAGGTATAGCCCTCAATGCCGAAATACGCCTCGGCCTTTTCGACGCCGCGCGGCGTGAGAATGGCGTTTCTTGCCTTTTCGTCTACGATATAGTCGGCGTCTACGCTATCCAGCTCCTCCTTGGTGTCCTGCTCCTTGATGACCAGCTTTTTCAGCGTACGCACGAAGGCATCGGCGCGGTCGTAAAGGTCGGTGGCCTTGTCGCCCGAGCCCGAAATGATCAGCGGCGTTCTTGCCTCGTCGATGAGGATCGAGTCGACCTCGTCCACAATGGCATAGGCGTGGCCGCGCTGGGCCATGCGCTCCTTATAGATCGCCATGTTGTCTCTCAGATAGTCGAAGCCAAACTCGTTGTTGGTGCCGTAAGTAATGTCGGCGCGATACGCCTCCTGCTTTTCGGCGGCGGTCTGTCCGTGAACGACGAGACCGGTTTTCAGCCCCATAAATTCGTATACGCGGCCCATCTCCTCACTGTCGCGGCGTGCCAGATAGTCGTTGACCGTGACGATGTGAACGCCCTTTTCCGAAAGCGCGTTGAGGTAGGCGGGCATGGTAGCGACGAGCGTCTTACCTTCGCCCGTTTTCATTTCGGCAATGCTGCCCTGATGCAGAATGATACCGCCGATGATCTGCACGCGGAAGGGACGCTTGCCGAGAATACGGTCATCGGCCTCGCGAATGGCGGCAAAGGCGTCGGGCAGGATGTCGTCAAGCGTCTCCCCTTTGGCGAGTCTTACCTTGAGGAGCGTGGTGGTATTTTTCAACTCGGAATTGGACATGGCGGCATATTTGTCGGCCAAAGCTTCAACCGCGTCCACGATTCCCTTTATTTTTTTCAGTTGTCTTTGGCTGTAGGTGCCGAAGATCTTTGCTGCAAGTCCCATGTGATTCCTCCAAGAACTATAATTTTAATAATATACAGAATTATTATACAACATTTTTGCGCCCGAAAAAATAAGTATTTGTAAATTTTATTGGATTTCTTAAAAATTTGCTTGCAAGAGGGGCGAAAAAAAGGTATAATGGAGGGGAAATGAATGAAAAAGGAAAAAATCATGGCAAAGATCAACATTGTACTTCACGAGCCCGAGATTCCGCAGAACACGGGAAATATTGC
Organism: Oscillospiraceae bacterium; assembly: GCA_015064795.1. GTDB lineage: Bacteria > Bacillota > Clostridia > Oscillospirales > CAG-272 > RGIG8775. The sequence continues at coordinate 20,896 of SVRO01000004.1, forward strand.
CCGCACCTGTGCGGCAACGGGGGCGGCTCTGCATCTGATACGCCCGTTGGGATTTGCGATCGACGACCGCAAGCTCAAGCGCGCGGGGCTTGACTATTGGCATAAGCTCGACATTACCTATTACGACGGGCTTTCGGATTTTTGCGAGAAGCATCCGAACGCCAAAATATATTATTTTTCGACCAAGGCTCCGCGTGCCTATACCGAGGTCAAATACGAGGACGAGGTCTATCTTATGTTCGGCAAGGAGACACGCGGACTCCCCGAGGAGCTTTTGGCGGCGCACAAGGAAAGCTGCGTGCGTATTCCCATGCGCGACGGGCTTCGCAGTCTCAATCTCTCCAATTCGGCGGCGATTGCGGTCTACGAGGTGCTTCGTCAAAGAGAATTTGAGGGACTTCGCGAGGATGGAGAGCTGACGACGCGTCGTTGGGAGGACGAGGCATGAGCGAGAGAGTTCTTGTCGGCATGAGTGGCGGCGTGGACAGTGCCGTGGCGGCTCTTCTTTTAATGCGCGCCGGCTACGAGGTGATCGGCGTTACCTTCCTTCTTTGGACGGGTGAGGGAAGCGGCGTGGAGGAAAGCGTGCGTGACGCGGCAAGCATTTGTGCGCGGCTGGGTATCGAACACACCGTGCTTGATCTTGCGGAAGACTTTCATCGCGAGGTTATCGATGCATTTATTGCCTCGTATGAAAGCGGGGAAACGCCCAATCCTTGCGTGACCTGTAACCGCCGCATTAAATTTTCCAAGCTCTTGGAGAAGGCCGACGAGATGAGGGCAAAATACGTGGCAACGGGCCACTACGCGCGTGTCGAGAAGGTCGAATGTGGCGAATATCTCCTCAAGAAAGCGGTGGACGAGGGCAAGGATCAGTCCTACTTTTTGTATGCGCTCGGACAAGCCGAGCTTTCGCGCGTGCTTTTTCCGCTTGGAGACTATACCAAAGCGGAGATCCGCGCGATTGCGGAGGAAAACGGCTTTGTCAACGCCCGTAAGCGCGACAGTCAGGATATTTGCTTCGTGACGGACGGCGATTACGCGGCTTTTATTGAAAAATATATGGGAAAGAGCTTTCCCATAGGTGATTTCGTAGACGGTGAGGGCAAGGTTCTCGGCAAACATAAGGGCGCGATCCGCTATACCGTAGGACAGCGCAAGGGGCTGGGTGTGGCACTTGGCAGACCGATGTTCGTTTGCGCGAAGGATATGGTAAAAAATACCGTGACGCTTGGGGAGAACGAGGATTTATTTTCGCATACGCTTACGGCGCGTGATGCTCGTTTTGTTACGGAAATGAAGATCGGCCAGCCCGTACCCGTAGCGGCTAAGATACGAAACACGCAAAAGGAGACAGCGGCGCTTCTTACGAGGATAGACGAGGTGCATTTCCGCGTGGATTTTGATGTGCCGCAACGCGCGATCGCGCGTGGGCAGTCGGTCGTGCTTTACGCAGGCGACACGGTGCTTGGAGGAGGAATTATCGAATGACGGTAGAAGAAAGATATATAAAAGCCAAGAGGACGCTTTTTGATAAAGCTTACGCTACACTTAACGACAAGCAAAGGGAAGCGGTGTATACGGTCAACCGTCCGCTTCTCATTTTGGCAGGGGCGGGAAGCGGTAAGACCACGGTGCTGGTTCGCCGTATCGGCTTTATTCTCAAATACGGAAACGCTTACGAAAGCAACATCGTGCCCTTCGACGTGACCGAGGCCGATGCCGAGCGCTTGGAGCACTCGGCAACTCTTTCGCGCGAGGAGATCTTACCCATTCTCCCCACCTTTGCCGAGGCACCCTGTGAGCCGTGGCGTATGCTGGCCATCACCTTTACCAACAAGGCGGCAAACGAGATCAAAACGCGTCTTGCGGCCGAGCTTGGTGATGAGGACGTGGCGCGCGAGGTGTGGGCGGGAACCTTCCACTCGATCTGTATGCGGATCCTGCGTTCCAATGCCGACAAGATCGGTTTCCCGTCTGCCTTTTCGATCTACGACGCCGAGGACTCCAAAAAGGCGGTCATTGCCGCGATGAAGGAGCTTGGTGTGGATGAAAAATCCTTCCCTGTCAAGAGTGTAATGAGCATTATCAGCTCGGCCAAGGACAAGCTGATGACGCCCGATATGCTCGAGAACAGCGAGGGCTCGGATTTCCGTATTCGCAAGATCGCCGCGATCTATCGGCAGTATCAAGAGGATATGGCACGCTCGTCGGCACTCGATTTCGACGACATCATCATGAAGACCGTCGAGCTTTTGCAGGGACATGAGGACGTGCGCAAATATTACCAGAAGAAGTTCCGCTACGTTTGTGTGGACGAGTATCAGGACACCAACTATGCTCAGTTTATTCTCACTGCGCTTTTGGCGGGTGAGCATCGCAATCTGATGGTCGTGGGTGACGACGATCAGAGCATTTATAAGTTCCGCGGTGCCACCATTGAAAACATTTTAAACTTTGATAAGGTGTTTGGTGACGCGAACGTGATCAAGCTGGAGCAGAATTACCGTTCCACACGCACCATCCTTGACGCCGCCAACGCCGTGATCGCAAACAATGTGGGCCGAAAGGGAAAGACGCTTTGGACGGCGGCCGACGGCGGCGAGAGGATCACGGTAAAGAAATTGGACGACCAAAACGGCGAGTCGCGTTACATTGCCGATGTTATTAGCCGCAGAGTCTCGGCGGGAAAGGCCAATTTCCGCGATTTTGCCGTGCTTTACCGTAACAATGCGCAATCGAGCGGTATTGAGCGTACCTTTGCCAAGAGCGGTATTCCGTACCGTATGCTTGGCGGTCTTCGCTTCAACGACCGCAAGGAGATCCGCGATATCGTTGCATACTTACATTTGATTGCTAACAAAAATGACCGCGAGCGACTGTTGCGCATCATTAACGTGCCGCGACGCAAGATCGGTGAGGTGACGCTGGAGGCGGTAACCGCGATCGCAGACGAAGAAAATTGCTCGCTTTTTGCGGTAATGGAGCGTTCCGATCATTATACGGCACTCAGTAAAAGTGCTTCCAAGCTCATGGAATTTACTGCGCTGATAAATAGCCTTTCAGCAATGGTAGATAACGTTTCTTTGGAAACTCTTGTCCGAGAGACCATCAATCGAAGCGGTTACCGACAAATGATCATCGACCAAGGCGAGACCGAACGTGAGCGTCTGGATAACCTTGAGGAATTTGTTTCGGGCGTGATCGAATACGAGACTTCCTTGCAAAACGAGCCCGATATGAAGCCCACGCTGGTTGGCTTTTTGGAGGAAAATTCGCTGGTTGCCGACGTTGATAAATACGACGAGAAGGCGGATGCCGTCGTGATGATGACCATTCACAGTGCCAAGGGATTGGAATTTCCAAACGTCTTTTTGGTGGGGATGGAGGACGGCATTTTCCCCGGTATGCAGTCGATTCTCGGTAGTGCAGGTGAGATCGAGGAGGAGCGGCGTCTTGCCTACGTTGCCATCACGCGTGCCAAGCGTGAGCTTTATATGACCTATGCCCAAAGCCGCCTTTTGTACGGCAAAACGCAGTACAACCCCCCCTCTCGCTTCCTTGGCGAGATCCCGAAGGAGCTTCTGTTGGAGGATGCGCCCCGCAGACGCGCCTTTACCCCGATGGACGACGAGACGCTTTATTCCTACCAAAGCGCACCGCGCTTTGAGCGCGTCACGGTCGGTCAGCCGCTTCGCAAGCCCACGGGGGCGAGCGAAAGCTTTTCTGCCGGTGACCGCGTGCGCCACATGACCTTTGGTGAGGGCGAGATCCTTTCGGTGAAGTCCATGGGTGCGGACACGCTTTACGAGATCGTTTTCGATACGGTTGGCACGAAGAAGCTGATGGCCTCTTTTGCCAAGTTGAAAAAAATATAAATCAAAAAAGCACTTTTTGAACATGGATTTCCATGCCCGGAAAGTGCTTTTTGCTTTTGAAGGCGAGGGGTCAATAAGCGCCGATATCGTCAAGCCTTGAGAAGAGCTGACTCTCTAAAATTCTTGCTGTAACATCTGCCATTGCCGCGATGTCGGTCTTGAAGCCGCCCTTGTACCAATCGAGCATCAGAAGGAGAAGACCGCCCATTGTAAATTTAAAGATCTGCGCTCTTGCCCAGTCGCTGTCGTTGGGTAAAAATTTGGATATGATCAGAAATTCGTTGATCGGGAAGCGCAACGACACTTCCAGGAGCTTTGGAAGCAAATTGCTTTTGTTAAGAGCGTCAAGAAAAGGCTTGTGAGAGTACCAAAAGGAAAAGAAATATGCCATTTCCTCGCGGAGCGTTCGCTTTTTCTTGCTTCTCTCGGGCGTGAAGCCACCGTAGGTCAGATAGGTGTGTTCGATAAGCGCGTATAATGCGCCGTCTTTACTGTCAAAATATCGGTAAAACGCCTTTCTCGGCATGCCGAATCGTTCACAAAGCTCGGTTATACTGATGTCATCGTAATGCTTTTCCTCTAAAAGTGCGAGCAGGCAATTTTCGATATCTCGCTGCCTTTTTGTCGATTGCTCGGTTTTGCAAAGCTTATACATGATATTTCCTCCGAGGTGCTTCGATTTTACGGATTGAAATCTGCCACCTAAATATGCTACCTAAATATTATAACAAAAATGTGGCAATTAAGTCAATCTTTTTTCTGTTTTTTATCATGATTTACATAATTTTGGCCGTTTTTTGTGCAAAAGAAACAAAAACTCTCGTGATATTTCGTTTTTTAATGTCTCAAAAACGCGTTTTTGAGACTTTTATAATTTGAGAATATTTATTATAATAAAAGTAGTGAAGACTTAAAATATTTTTTGGAGGACATTATGGCAAAAGCAAAGAAAACCGTTGCGCTTGACGCAAACGGAAAACGCAAATTCGGCATGCGTGACTGTCTTGCATATGCGGCAGGAGACCTTGGCTGTAACATGAGCTTTGCGCTTAAGAGCACCATGTCTATTTTCTGGACACAGTTTATGGGCATGGACCTTTGGTATGCGTTGCTTCTCATCGTTGTTCAGGTATGGGACGCGATCAACGACCCGCTGATCGGTTCGATCATTGACGCAGACAAGAACAAATATAAGAGAAATAAATTTTTGACTTATATTTGGGCAGGATCTATCGGTCTTATCGTCGGCGGTGCGTGCTGTTTCCTTCCTTTCCCGAACGCATCTGTATGGGCAAAGGCGCTTATCTTCATTGCGGGATATGTAGTTTGGGACGCATTCTATACGGTGGCAAACGTTCCATACGGATCGCTTCTTTCGCTTATTTCCAATGACGTTAAGGACAGAGCCTCGCTATCTGCTTGGCGTTCGGTAGGCTCGATCTTCGGTAATATGCTTCCCATGGTCATTCTTCCTTTCATTATTTATGATGAGAATGATAACCTCATTGGTGAGCGCGTATTTATTGCGGCGCTGATCATGGGTGCTCTCGGCTTCATTTGCTTCCAATTTATGATTCGCAATACCGAGATTCGTGCTGAGCAGGAAATTGCGCTTGGTGAGGATACCCCCAAGTTCAACGTTTTTAAAGCTTTTGGTAATTTTATGAAGAATCGTGCCGCTGTCGGTGCCACCATTGCCGCTATGGGTATGTTCATCGGTATGCAGGGCGCGGCTACGGCAGTTACCGTTATTTTCCAGTCTTATTATAATAACGTAAAGATTTCAGGTGTCGTACAGCTTTTCGCTATGATCCCGATCGTTGTGTTTACGCCCTTGGCGCGCAAAATGGTTGCGAAGTACGGAAAGAAGGAGCTTGCTACCTTCGGTGCGATCTGCTCTATGGTGGCAGGTCTCGGTCTGTTCGTAATTCTTCCGAACAATACGAACCTTGATCTTTTGATCTACATTATATTCCAGCTTATCTTCTCGCTCGGTCTTGGCATTTACTCTACGGTCTCGTGGGCTATGATGGGCGATGCAATTGACTATAATGAGTGGAAAACAGGTATGAGAGAGGAAGGAACGGTATATTCGCTTCACTCCTTCTTCCGTAAGCTTGCGCAGGGTCTTGGCCCGTCGTTGATCCTCATCATTATGGTGGCGTTCGGTTACGTCGGCGAGAACGAAGGCAATCAGCTTTGGGAGGTTGCCGTCAATATGCGCTATATCGTGGCTGCCACCTATATGTTCTCGTCGATCATGCAGTTTATCGGCCTCGGTCTTGTTTACAACCTTGACAAGAAGACCCTTGCTAAGATGAACGAGGAGCTTGAGGCTCGCCGTGCACCTGTTTCGAAATAAATTGCTCTGAACACAAAAATCAATCGGGCTGTTTTGTATAAGACAGCCCGATTTTAGAGAAAAAACACGAAATATTCACATCCTATTAAAATCAATAAATTACAATAAGAATAACGATTTGTTATTTTAGGAGAAACTATGAGAAACATTCTGAATTTGAATGCCAATTGGCAGTTTGCCAAAAACGTTCCGAATTTTCCCGCAGAAAAGCCCGAGGCCTTTGAAGCGGTAAGCCTTCCGCACACATGGAATGCAACCGACGGTCAGGACGGCGGCAACGATTATTTCCGCGGCCCTTGTCTGTATCAGAAGAAGCTTGTCAAGACCGAGCTTCCCGAAAACGCCAAATACTACCTTGAGATCTGCGGTGCCAACTCGTCGGCTGACGTGTACGTTGACGGCGAAAAGCTCGCACATCACGACGGCGGTTATTCGACCTGGAGAGTTGACCTCACCGATAAGCTTACGGGCGAGAACGAGCTTCAGATTGTTGTGGATAACTCCCCTAATGATTTCGTATATCCGCAGATGGCCGACTTTACCTTCTACGGCGGTCTGTATCGAGACGTCAACCTTATCTGCGTTCCCGAAACGCATTTTGACCTTGAGTACTATGGCGGAAAGGGTCTTGTGATCACGCCCGATGTTGATGGCAAGGACGCAAAGGTCACCGTTGACGTATATACCACCGAGCTTAAGGAAGGTCAGAAGCTTGTTTACGCCATTTACGACAAGGAAGAAAACGAGCTGCAGAAGATCGAGACCACCGATAAACAGGCCGTATTTGAGATCAAGGACGTTCACCTTTGGCACGGTCGCAAGGATCCTTACCTCTACTGCTGTGAGGTAGAGATCGTTGAGGGTGACGCGGTGGTGGACAGCGTATGCAATCGCTTCGGATGCCGTACCTTCAAGATCGATCCCGATAACGGCTTTATCCTTAACGGCGAGGAGTATCCGCTTCGCGGTGTTTCGCGCCATCAGGACAGACTTGGCATCGGTAATGCGCTTCTTCCCGAGCATCACGCCGAGGACGTAGATCTCATCATGGAGGTCGGTGCCACCACCATTCGTCTTGCACATTATCAGCACAATCAGTATTTCTATGACCTTTGCGACGAGAAGGGTCTTGTGCTTTGGGCAGAAATTCCCTATATTTCCAAGCATATGCCCGGTGGCCGCGAGAATACGATCTCGCAGATGAAGGAGCTTATCACGCAGAACTACAACCACGCTTCGATCTTCGTTTGGGGACTTTCCAACGAGATCGGTATCGGTGGCGCGGATGAGGACCTTCTTGAGAATCACCGCATTCTGAACGATCTCGTTCACGAGATGGATAAAACGCGTCTTACCACCATCGCGGCGGTTTCAATGTGCAAGATGGACGATCCGTATCTTCAGATTCCCGACGTGGTTTCTTACAATCACTATTTTGGTTGGTACGGCGGTGATACCAGCATGAACGGTCCTTGGTTTGACAAGTTCCATGCCATGCACCCCACCATTCCGATCGGCATTTCCGAGTACGGTTGTGAGGCATTGAATTGGCATACGAGCGATCCCAAGCAGGGCGACTATACCGAGGAATATCAGGCTTATTACCACGAGGAGCTGATCAAGCAGCTCTTCAGCCGCAAGTATATCTGGGCAACGCACGTTTGGAATATGTTCGACTTCGGTGCGGACGCGCGTGCCGAGGGCGGCGAGAACGGACAGAACCATAAAGGACTTGTTACCATGGACCGTAAGTATAAGAAGGATGCCTTCTATGCTTACAAGGCGTGGCTTGTTTCTCCCGAGGAGGATCCCTTTGTTCACCTTTGCGGCAAGAGATATATCGATCGCGTTGAGGACGTGACCAAGGTTACGGTGTACTCCAATCTGCCCGAGGTCGAGCTTTTCGTCAACGGTGAGTCGATCGGCAAAAAGACCGCAGAAGATCATTTCTTCTACTTTGACGTAAAGAACGTGGGCGAGTCCACCATCGTTGCCAAGGCAGGCGAGCTTACCGACGAGGGTAAGATCCGCAAGGTTGACGAGATGAACATGGATTACGTTCTTCGTGAGGTCGGAGCAGTACTCAACTGGTTCGACGTCGTGGAGGTCGAGGGACGCTTCTCGCTGAACGATAAGATATCGGACATCATGTCCTGTCTTGGCGGAAAGCTTTGGTTCGTCCGTCTTGGTCTCAAGCTTAAAAAGAAAATGGATGCAGGCAAGAAGGGGGAGAAGAAGTCGGGCGGCTTTGAGGTAAACCTCAAGGATGCTGCAGGCGGCGGTATGATGGATATGCTGGGCGGCTTCAGCGTGCTTCGTCTCTCCTCGATGATGGGCATGATGAACATTTCCTTTACCAAGGAAGAGCTCCTGAAGATGAACAAGCAGCTTAACCGCATTCGTAAGCCGAAAAAGAAATAAGTGAAAAACGGGGCTGAGTGTAAACTCGGCCCCGTTTTGTTATTGTTTAATCGTATTTGTTGTTGAAGGATGAACCGTTCAGCTCGGATTTGAGGTCGCGGGACATGAGGGTGCGTATGGCATCTGAAACGTTTACTTTTCCCGAAACCACTGCGTCCACCGTTTCAATGATGGGCATTTCTACGTTGTATTTTCTTGCAAGAGAAAGTGCCGCGGGTAAGGCGTTGAGACCTTCCACGACCATGCCGACCTGCTGTGTGGCTTCTGCGGCGGACACGCCTTGTCCGAGCAGTATGCCGCACCGCAGGTTGCGACTATGTATACTCGTCGCGGTAACGATCAGATCTCCAATGCCCGCAAGTCCTCCAAAGGTTTGCTCACGACACCCCATTGCTATGCCGAGACGGGAGATCTCCGCAATGCCGCGCGTGATGAGTGCGGCTTTGGTGTTATCGCCGCAACCGAGCCCGAGCGCAATGCCCGAGGCCAAGGCAATGACGTTTTTCAGCGCACCGCATATTTCCACACCGAGAACGTCGTCGTTGGTATATACGCGCATACATGGTGTCGTGAATATCTTTTGAACGAACAAGGCTGCTTCCGTGTCGCTGCTTGCGGAAACGATGGTAGTCGGAAGATCCTTGACCACCTCCTCGGCGTGCGTGGGGCCCGAAAGTGCTACAAGCTTCACGCTCGGATCCTTGAGTTCGTCGGCTAAGATCTGTGTCATGGTATAGAGAGTTTCTTCCTCGATGCCCTTTGCCACGTCTACGACGATCTGTCCTTGGGCGATATAGGGGGCCGCTTTTCGTGCCGTAGCTCTCACAAAGGGGGAGGGAACGGCAAACAGCAGAATGTCCTTTTCGGTGCAGGCCGCCTTTATATCTTTGGTGTACGTAATGGATTCAGGCAATTCCACATCCGCTAAATTGGGATGTCTTTTCTTGGTGGAGAGCTCGTCGATCTCCTTTTCGATGGCAGACCAAACCGTGACGTCGTTACCGGCAAGGCACAGCATTCTTGCGAGGGCCACTCCCCAGGTTCCCGCCCCCAATACTCCGATTTTGATTTTGTTTGACATAGGATCTCTCCGATCAATGAAAATTATTTCATAAAAATACAGCGATTTTATTATATCATAAAATTGAATTTTTCGCAATACGTCGCGTTTGATTTTTTTCTTTGTTTTATTTTTGACAATGTGAGTGCTTTTGCGGCGTTTTTTTGTGGAAAAAACCGAATTATTTGTGGGAAAACAATTGACTTTTAAGGGGCGATTTGATAAAATAAATGTGTATATATTTTTATTTATTTTGAAAGGACAAAAACCATGAAAACAAAAGCAGTCAGACTTTACGGTGTAAACGATCTTCGTCTTGAGGAGTTTGAGCTTCCGCCCATTGCCGATGATGAGATCCTTGTCAAGATCATTTCGGACAGTATTTGTATGTCCTCGCACAAGGCAGCGCTTCAGGGCGCGGCTCATAAGAGAGTTCCCGACGACGTAGCCGAGAATCCCATCATCATCGGTCACGAGTTCTGCGGTGTGATCGTAGAGGTCGGTAAGAAGTGGCAGGACAAGTATAAGGCAGGCGACGGCTTCTCGATCCAGCCTCCCCACAACAAGAATGGCTCGCTTTATGCTCCGGGTTACAGCTATAAGTACTGCGGCGGCGACGCGACCTACGCGATCATTCCTCCCGAGACCATGGAGTGCGATTGCCTCCTTTCCTATAACGGTGACGCATATTTCTACGGTTCTCTTGCCGAGCCCATGAGCTGCATCATCGGCGGTTGCCACGCCAACTATCACACCAAGGGCGGTAGCTACGTGCATAGTATGGGTATCGTAGAGGGCGGCGCGGCTTGCGTGCTTGCCGGTGCAGGTCCCATGGGTCTTGGTGCGGTCGACTATCTCATTTCGGGTGAACGCCGTCCTTCCGTTCTCGTCGTAACCGATATCGACGAGGCACGTCTTGCCAGAGCTGCTGAGGTGCTTCCCGTAGAGAAGGCTACAAAGAACGGTGTGAAGCTGGTCTACGTAAACACGGGCGACAAGGAGGATCCGGTTGCCTACCTTAAGACCTTCGCGCCCGAGGGCTTCAACGACGTGTTTGTTTACGCGCCCGTAAAGCCTGTCGTTGAGATGGGCGACGCGCTTCTTGCCAAGGATGGATGCCTCAACTTCTTTGCAGGTCCCATTGATCCCAAGTTCTCGGCTATGTTCAATTTCTATAATGTTCACTATGCAGCTACGCACATCGTGGGTACCAGCGGCGGTAACACTGACGATATGCGCGAGGCCATTGCTCTCATGGAGACGGGGGCGATCAATCCCGCGGCTATGATCACGCACATCTGCGGTCTTGATGCCGTTGTCGAGACCACCATCAATCTTGACAAGATCAAGGGTGGTAAGAAGCTTTGCTATACGGGCATCTCGCTTCCTCTTACGGCAATCGCCGACTTTGCCGAGCTTGGTAAGACCGACCCGATGTTTGCCGAGCTTGCGAAGATCTGCGAGAAAGCAAACGGACTCTGGTGTGCTGAGGCCGAGAAGTTCCTCCTTGCCCATGCAAAGTCCATCTAAAAACGCTTGAAAGGAAGAAGATACGATGCTCAATACTCTTTGCAGCTTTTCTCACAGATACGGCGGCAACGCCGACTATGTTCTTGCAGGTGGCGGTAATACTTCGTGCAAGGATAAGGATTTTCTTTACATAAAGGGTTCGGGCACGGCGCTTGCCACCATCGAGCCTTGCGGTTTTGTAAAAATGGAGCGCGCAAAGCTTGCGGCAATGCTTGCGAAGGACTATCCCGCCGACGAGGCAGAGCGCGAGGCGGCGGTGCTGGCCGATCTTATGAGCGCACGTGCATTTGGCGAGGAGGCAAAGCGTCCCTCGGTCGAAACGCTTTTGCATGACCTGTTCCCCCAGAAGTTTGTGCTTCACGTGCATCCCGCAAAGGTGAACGGTCTTACCTGCTCGCAGCTTGGCGAAAAGACCGTAAAGGACGCTTTTGGCGGTGCCGTTTGGGTAGAGTCCACCAAGCCCGGCTATATTCTTGCGATGCTTTGCAAGGATAAGCTGGACGCGTATAAGAACGCTACGGGCAAGAACGCCGACGTACTTTTCCTGCAGAACCACGGTATTTTCTTCGCCGCTGACAGCGAGGCAGAGCTTGATGCGATTGTGAAGTCGGTCATGGATAAGCTTGACGCGATGATCACGCGCACGCCTGACTTCACAGATATGGAATATGATGCGGACAAGGTGATGACTCTTGCTCCTGCTATCCGTATGCTTTGGGGCGAAGGTGCGCCTGCAGTTGTAAAGTTCACGGCCAACAAGAGTGTTCTTGAGTTTGCCGAGAGCGCCGAGAAATTTGCCGCTCTCGTGGAGTCCTTTACCCCCGATCACATCGTTTACTGTAAGGCTCATCCCCTCTTCGTTGAGGCGGATCATATCGAAGAGGTAAAGGTTGCCTTTGAGGCTTACGTAGCAAAGTATGGCTACAAGCCCAAGGTGATCTTCGTGAAGGGGCTCGGCATGTTTACTGTTTCGGATACCGCCAAGTCGGCGGCAACAGTTACGGCCGTTTGGCTTGACGCCCTTAAGATCGCAACCTATGCCGAGAGCTTTGGCGGCGTGCTTCCCATGACCGAGGAGCTCATTGACTTTATCGTCAACTGGGAGGTCGAGTCCTATCGTGCCAAGGTAAACGCGGGCGGCAAGAGCGCGCGCAGAATCGAGGGCAAGATCGCCATCGTTACGGGCAGCGCACAGGGCTTCGGCAAGGGTATTGCCGAGCATATGGCGGCCGAGGGTGCTTATATCGTGGTTGCCGACATGAACGAGGCAGGTGCCAAGGCCACGGCCGACGAGCTTTGCGAGAAGTTTGGTGCCGGTGTTGCCGTTTCGGTGGGTGCCAATGTCAGCGACGAGGAGAGCGTAAAGGCTATGGTTGCCAAGTGCGTCTCCGAGTTTGGTGGACTTGATGTGCTTGTTAATAACGCAGGTATCGTTCGCGCAGGAAGCCTTGAGGAGATGACCAAGTCTAATTTCGAGCTTGTAACTGCAGTTAACTATACCGCTTACTTCCTTTGTGCAAAGTATGCAGCGGCTGTGATGAAGATCCAGCGCGCGATTTGCCCGAATTATTTGGCAGATATCGTGGAGATCAACTCCAAGTCCGGTCTTGAACCCTCGAACAAGAATTTCGCATATGCGGGAAGCAAGTTCGGCGGCATCGGACTTACATCCTCCTTTGCGCTTGAGCTTGCGCCCTATGGCATCAAGGTCAACGCGGTCTGCCCCGGCAACTTCCTCAATGGCCCGCTGTGGAGCGACCCCGAAAAGGGACTTTTCGTGCAGTACCTCCGTGCAGGCAAGGTGCCCGGTGCCAAGACGGTCGAGGACGTTCGCCGCTTCTACGAGGCAAAGGTTCCGCTGAACCGCGGTTGTGAGGTCGTGGATGTCGTTCGTGCGATCCTCTATATTATCGAGCAGGAATACGAGACCGGTCAGGCCATCCCCGTAACGGGTGGTCAGGTCATGCTCCACTAATCGAAAGGATGCGGCGAAATGAAGAATATTGACACACTTATTGAAGCACTGAATGCAGAGACCAAGGAGGAGCGCCTGGCGGCACTCCGCGAGATCAAGGCACTTACTGATCAGGGGGTGCTGAAGGCTCCCGAAAAAACCAATTATGTCAACAACCACATTCATACCACCTATTCCTTTTCGCCCTATTCACCTACCAAGGCACTTTATATGGCTTGGCAGAACGGACTTAGCACCGCAGGCATTATGGATCACGACTCGGTGTCGGGTGCCTATGAGTTTATCGAGGCGGGCGAGATCCTCGGTATGCCCGTGACCGTGGGCGCGGAGTGCCGTTTGAATATGAACGGTACCGCTCTTGCGGGCAAGCGGATCAACAATCCCGATCAGGTCTCGGTGGCATATTCCGCCATTCACGGTATCCCGCATCAGATGCTCCCGAAGTTCGACGCATTCTTTGAGAGATGTCGCCGTCACCGCAATCTCCGAAACCTCAAGATGTGCAGAAAGATCAATGAGATCATGCTGCCTTACGGCGTTTCCATTGATTTTAAGCGCGACGTGCTTCCTCTCTCGAACTCTTGGGAGGGTGGCTCGGTAACCGAGCGCCATATTCTTTTCGCGCTGGCAAATAAGCTGATCGAGCGTTATCCCACTCCTGCAGAGCTTCTCGGATTCCTGGAGAACGAGATGCACCTGAAGCTTTCGGAGAAGGTGAGAGGTCAGATCGCGGACGGCGAAAAGACGCCGCAGTTCTATGCTTATGACATTCTCGGCGCACTCAAGAGCGACCTTGTGGAGAAATTCTATATTCCCGCCACCGACGAGTGCCCGAGTGCCGACGAGTACATTGCGCTTTGCCGCGAGACAGGTGCGATCTCGGCGTACGCTTACCTCGGTGACGTTGGAAACTCGGTAACGGGCGACAAGAAGGCGCAGAAGTTTGAGGACGATTACATCGACCTTCTCTTTGAAGAGCTGAAGCGTCTTGGCTACAACGCTGTGACCTATATGCCCTCGCGTAATACGAAGGAGCAGCTGGAGCGCGTGATGCGTATGTGCCGCGAGTACGGCTTCTTTGAGATAAGCGGTGAGGACATCAACTCGCCCCGTCAGTCCTTCATCTGTAAGGCTATGGACGACCCCATGTTCGCGCATCTCACCGATGCGACCTACAAGCTGATCGCACACGAGAAAGCGGCAACGGGGGATATCACAAAAGCTATGTTTTATAAGGCGTAACGCCAAAAGGAAGCCGAGTCAACGACTCGGCTTCCTTTGTAAGTTTTATGGTGATTGAGGAGGCTACGGTTTTTTTGAAAAATATAAAACCCTGAGCTCGAAAATTGAAATTTTTTGGCGGAAGACCTGCAGAAAAACACCAAAACTTATTGACAAAGAAAGAGAAAAATGCTAAAATGATAACATCTTAAAATGGATAAATTTTTGCGCAGGAGGAAGCAAATTATGTTTAAGAGCGCGTATCTGAATGACCTTATGGAAAGAGTCATTAAAAGAAACCCCAATGAGCCTGAATTTCACCAGACGGTGAGAGAGGTGCTTGAATCCATCGAGCCCGTCCTTGAGGCACGCCCCGACTTTGTTGAGACCGGTGTTGTTGAGAGAATGGTTGAGCCCGAGCGTATCATCAAGTTCCGCGTTCCGTGGCTTGACGACAACGGCAAGGTTCAGGTAAATCGCGGTTTCCGTATCCAGTTCAACAGTGCGATCGGTCCCTATAAGGGCGGTCTGCGCTTCCACCCTTCAGTAAACGAGAGCATCATTAAGTTCCTTGGTTTTGAGCAGACCTTCAAGAACTCTCTTACCTCTCTCCCCATGGGCGGCGGTAAGGGCGGCTCGGACTTTGACCCGCAGGGCAAGAGCGAGGGCGAGGTTATGCGCTTCTGCCAGAGCTTCATGACCGAGCTTCAGAAGTACATAGGCCCCGATACCGACGTTCCCGCAGGCGACATCGGTGTTGGTGCGCGCGAGGTTGGTTACCTCTTTGGTCAGTACAAGAGACTTCGTGACGAGTTCACCGGCGTTCTCACGGGTAAGGGAATTCCTTACGGCGGTTCGCTCATTCGTCCCGAGGCTACGGGCTTTGGTGCCGTTTACTACACCTGTGAGATGCTTAAGCACTTCGGTGACGATATTGAGGGCAAGACCTTTGCCGTTTCGGGCTTCGGTAACGTGGCTTGGGGTACGGTGAAGAAGATCACCGAGCTTGGCGGTAAGGTCGTGACCATTTCGGGTCCTGATGGCTACATCTATGATCCCGACGGTGTCAACACGCCCGAGAAGATCGCTTTCATGCTTGAGATGCGCGCTTCCTGCCGCAACAGAGTTGAGGACTACGCCGACAAGTTTGGTGTGAAGTTCTTCCCGAAGGAAAAGCCTTGGGGCACGAAGGTCGATATCATCATGCCTTGCGCTACGCAGAACGAGGTTGGTATGGAAGAGGCCAAGAAGATCGTTGCTAACGGCGTGAAGTACTACGTTGAGGTCTCCAATATGCCTACCACCAACGAGGCGATTGCATATCTTAAGGAGAACGGCGTGATCGTGGCTCCCTCGAAGGCCGTTAATGCCGGCGGCGTTGCCGTTTCGGGCCTTGAGATGTCGCAGAACTCCATGCGTTACAGCTGGAGTGCCGAGGAGGTTGACGCAAAGCTCCATACCATTATGAAGAACATCTTCGAGAGCTCCGTGAAGGCGGCAAACGACTACGGACTTGGCGACGACTTGGTGGCCGGCGCGAACATCGCAGGCTTCATTAAGGTTGCCGAGGCAATGAAGGCACAGGGCTGCGTCTAATTTTAAAAGGACGACCAAATTATACGAAAGGTGGTTTTTGAACCATGAAAATGACATTTCGCCATTACGGTGACAACGATCCCGTAACGCTGGAAATGATCTCCCAGATCCCCACGATGTATTCGATCGTCTCTGCCGTGTACGACGTTCCCGTCGGACAGGTATGGAGCCGCGAAAGCATTAACGGCATCAAGGAGAAGGCGGCGGCGCACAACCTCGCGTTCGAGGTGGTAGAGAGCGTTCCCGTATCCGAGGATATTAAGCTTGGTAACGAAAAGGCACAGAGTCATATCGACGCATATTGCGAAAATATTCGCCGTCTCGGTGAGGCAGGCGTGAAGTGCATCTGCTATAACTTTATGCCGGTTTTCGACTGGTTCCGCAGTACGCTGGAGCGCAAGGAGGCCGACGGCTCCAATAGCCTTGCTTACAACGAAAAGGAAGTGGCCGCACTTGACCCGCTTTCGGGCAACTTCTCGCTTCCCGGTTGGGACGAGAGCTACACGAAGGACAGTCTTCGCGCGCTTCTTGCCCAGTACGAGACCATGGGCGAGGAGGGACTTTGGAAGAATCTTCAGACCTTCCTTGAGGCCGTGATTCCCGTAGCACACGGAAGCGGCATCAAGATGGCGATCCATCCCGACGATCCGCCTTGGGGCATCTTCGGTCTGCCGCGTATCATCAGCAACGAGGAGAACTATAAGAAGTTCTTGAAGCTCGTTGACATGGAGGAGAACGGTCTTACCTTCTGCACGGGCTCGCTCGGTGCAAACCCCGACAACGATCTTATTGACATGATCCATAAGTTCGGTGATCGCATTCACTTTGCGCACATCCGTAACATCAAGCACACCGATTACCGCACCTTCCACGAGGTTGCACATCCCACAGAGTGTGGCTCTCTTGATATCTTCGGTATCATGAAGGCGCTTCATGAGGTTGGCTTTGACGGCTATATGCGTCCCGACCACGGTAGAATGATCTGGGGTGAGAAGGGTAGATACGGCTACGGTCTGTTTGACCGCTCGCTCGGTGCTACCTACCTTGCAGGTCTTTGGGAAGCCATCGACAAGATGTCTAAGTAACGAAAACGATAAAGGCTGAGTCAATGGACTCAGCCTTTGTTGTAAAACGAAAACCCCGCCATAGTGGCGGGGTTCAATAGAGGTTAACCGGTGAGAAGAAATCCTCCAAATATGGTATAATGAGCAAGACCTGCCAGTCGAACTA
>SVRO01000089.1 GCA_015064795.1 Oscillospiraceae bacterium
TAAACTGTTACGCTTTTGTTACGCTGAATAAAAAAATAAAGCCGAAATCCCTTTATTTTGTAGGGGTTTCGGCTTTTTGGTTCTTATTCCCACTCGATCGTGCCTGTGGGCTTGGGTGTCAGGTCGTAGAGGACGCGGTTGATGCCCTCCACCTCGTTTGTAATGCGGGCGGTGACGGTGTGGAGAACCACGTAGGGAATCTCCTCGATGGTGGCGGTCATGGCGTCCTTGGTATTGACCGCGCGGATGATTGCGGGCCAGCCCTCGTAGCGGCTATCGTCCTTTACGCCGACCGACTTGATGTCGGGGACGGCGATGAAGTACTGCCATACCTTACCGGCAAGGCCGTTTTTATCAAATTCCTCGCGCAAGATCGCGTCTGCCTCGCGGAGCGCGTGCAGTCTGTCACGCGTGATGGCCCCAAGGCAACGGACCCCAAGTCCGGGGCCGGGGAATGGCTGACGGTATACCATAGCGTGCGGGAGACCGAGCGTCTCGCCGACCACGCGCACCTCGTCCTTAAAGAGAAGCTTAATGGGCTCCACAAGCTCAAACTTGAGGTCCTCGGGAAGTCCGCCGACGTTGTGATGCGACTTGACCGCCTTCTTACCCTCGGCCTGCTTGATGCTTTCGAGAATATCGGGGTAGATGGTACCCTGTGCCAAAAATTCAACGCCCTCCAGCTTTCTTGCCTCATCGGCAAACACCTCGATAAACTCCTTGCCGATGATCTTTCGCTTCTTCTCGGGCTCGCTTACGCCTGCCAAGAGGTCAAGGAAGCGGTCGGTGGCATCAACGTAAACGAGGTTCGCATCCAGCTCCTTGCCGAAAATCTCAATGACCTGCTCGCTCTCACCCTTACGCATAAGGCCGTGGTTCACGTGAACGCACACGAGCTGCTTGCCGATCGCCTTGATCAGAAGTGCGGCAACGACCGACGAGTCCACACCGCCCGAAAGTGCCAAAAGCACGCGTTTGTCACCCACCTGCTTGCGTATCTCGGCAACCTGCTCGTCGATAAAGGTCTGTGCCTGCGCCGAGGTTGTGATTCGTTCCATCGTTTCGGGTCTCATTTGATTGCTCATGGATCTTTCTCCTTTTATATTTCCTGTAGATTTTTTCGTTCTTTATTATAACACAAAAGCGACCGAATAGCAAGAAATTTTTTCTACAAAAATGAAAAAAATGTAAAACCTCTTTTTCGTGAAAATTCCCCTCTTGACAGAATATGGCATATATAATATAATATTATTTAATATGCGCCGAAAAGTCGCAAAAAAGATAAGGAGTACCGAGAATGCTTTTGCATAACAAGTCAAAGGAAGAGGTTCTGTCGGCTCTTGACGTAAGCCCCGAGGTGGGTCTTACGGCAGAGGAGGCGGCTCTTCGCCGTGAAAAATACGGTGTAAACAAGTTGAAGGAAAAGAAGAAAAAGACTACGATGCAGCGTTTCCTCGATCAGTTCAAGGACGCCATGATCATCATTCTGCTGATCGCGGCCGTCGTTTCCTTTGTTCTGATCTGTGTAGAGAAAAATTGGGGCGAGCTTTTCGAGCCCGGACTCATTCTGCTTATCGTCATTTTGAACGCTATTATGGGCGTATATCAGGAGGGCAAGGCCGAAAAGGCACTTGACGCCCTCAAAAACATGTCGGCTCCTCACGCTCGCGTGATCCGCGGCGGCGTGGAAAAGGTGATCGACGCCGCTGAGCTTGTGCCGGGTGACATCATCAAGCTTGAGGCGGGTGACTTCGTGCCTGCCGATGCGCGCCTTTTGCAGAGCGTGAGCCTCAAATCCGAGGAGGCCGCCCTTACGGGTGAGTCGGTACCCTCGGAGAAGGACGCTACCGTGGTGGTAGACGAGAACGCGCCCATTGGTGACCGCACCAACATGGTCTTTTCGGGTTGTAGCATTACCTACGGTACCGCACTTGCCGTGGTTTCGGCTACGGGTATGGATACCG
Organism: Oscillospiraceae bacterium; assembly: GCA_015064795.1. Classification (GTDB taxonomy): domain Bacteria; phylum Bacillota; class Clostridia; order Oscillospirales; family CAG-272; genus RGIG8775. The sequence continues at coordinate 1,965 of SVRO01000089.1, forward strand.
AGATGGGTAAGATCGCAAATCTTCTCGACAGTGAGGAGGACACCCAGACGCCGCTTCAGCAGAAGCTGGCACAGCTTGGTAAATATCTTGGCTTTATGGCTCTGGCCGCTTGTGCCATCATCTTCGTAGTCGGTCTTTTCAATAACCTTGACCCCATGCACCTGTTTATGACCGCCGTTTCGCTTGCCGTTTCGGCCATTCCCGAGGGACTTCCTGCCATCGTTACCATCGTGCTTTCGATCGGCGTGCAGCGCATGGTCAAGAAGAACGCGCTCATTCGCCGTCTGCCCGCCGTGGAAACCTTGGGCGGTGCGTCGGTCATTTGCTCGGATAAGACGGGTACCTTGACGCAGAATCGCATGACGCTGACCAAGGCTTACGTTGAGGGCGGAGAGATCGAGCTGATCTCGGCCGAGAACTCCGAGGCCGTTCGTCAGCTTCTCAATTACGGCACGCTTTGCTGCGACGGCTCGGTGGTATTTACCGACGAGGGCGAGCAGCACATCGGTGACCCCACCGAGACGGCCATCGTCGTGGCCTCGCACAAGAACGGCTTCGAGAAGGATGCGCTGAACGCCAAGTTCCCGCGTCTTGCGGGAATCCCCTTTGATTCCGACCGTAAGCTGATGTCCACCGTCAACGAGATCGACGGCAAGAAGATCGTCATCGTCAAGGGCGCCTTTGACATGATGGCGGCACGTTGCGTGAAGGGCGACCTTGAGGCCGCAAAGCGCATCACCGAGGAGATGAGCGGCGACGCACTTCGCGTGCTTGCCGTGGCGTATCGAGAGATCGATGAAATTCCCGAGAACCTCACCTCCGAGGAGCTCGAAAACGGACTTACCTTTATGGGACTTGTGGGCATGATCGACCCGCCGCGTCCCGAGGCCAAGGCCGCCGTTGCGGTCTGCCGCCGTGCCGGTATCAAGCCGGTTATGATCACGGGTGACCACGTGGTTACCGCCTCGGCCATTGCCAAGGAGCTTGGTATTCTCGTGGAGGGTGACCGCGCCATTACGGGTGCCGAGCTTGACGCCATGAGCGACGACGAGCTTGATGCGGCTGTTGAGAGCATCTCGGTCTACGCCCGCGTTTCGCCCGAGAACAAGATCCGTATCGTCAAGGCTTGGCAGCGTAAGGGTCAGGTCGTTTCCATGACGGGTGACGGTGTAAACGACGCCCCCGCACTCAAGGCCGCCGACATCGGTTGCGCTATGGGTATCACAGGTACCGACGTTGCCAAGGGTGCGTCGGATATGACGCTGACCGACGACAACTTTGCGACCATCGTGGACGCCGTTGAGGAAGGTCTGGTATTTATGCCAACATCAAGAAGGTCGTAGGCTTCCTGCTGAGCACCAACATCGGTGAGGTCTTTACCGTATTCTTCGCAATGCTGATGTGGCACACCTCCCCCCTGCTTTCGATGCAGCTTCTTTGGATCAACCTGGTCACCGACTCTCTGCCCGCGATCGCGCTTGGTATGGAAGCGGTGGAGAAGGACGTCATGGATCGCAAGCCCAAGCCCAAGAATGAGGGAATTTTCGCAAACGGACTTGGTGTTCGCGTGGCCATTCAGGGCGTGATGTTCGCACTTCTGACGCTCGCTGCATTCTGGGTAGGTACGGGGCTGCCGTTGGCGGATATGTTCAACGGCGTGCTTCTTGACGAGGCACACGAGTGGAATCTTGTCGGCGGTCAGACGCTCGCATTCATGGTGCTTGCGCTCTGCCAGATCGTGCAGGCCTACAATATGCGTTCCGAGCACTCGCTCTTCAAGATCGGCCCGTTCGGCAACAAGAACCTCAACCTTGCCGCACTTGCGTCTACGGCACTTATGGCATTCGTGCTGTTTGTTCCCGGCGTGCAGGGCATCTTCAATCTTCGCTACCTCACGTGGCAGCAGTACCTGATCGGCGTGATCCTTATCTTCGTGCCGCTTCTCGTGATGGAGCTTGCCAAGATGCTTGGCTTTATCAAGGCGCATAAACACGAATAAGAAATGAAAAAGCCCTTGCCGACTGCAGTCGGCAAGGGCGATTTTTTTTAAATGTCTTTTGCGGAAAGGAAATTTTCGTGGTAAACGTTGGAGGAAGCCTTTACGTCATTCACGAAAGCTTTTGCTACCTCGTCGTAAATGCCGACGGTGTAAAGTCCCGCTTTTTTGGCGGCGGCAAGCGAGTGGAAGCTGTCGTCGAAGAAGGCGATATCCGTTGGCTCGACCGAAAGGCGTTTTGCGGCCTCAAGATAGATCTCGGGGTCGGATTTAATACGGCCGAAATCGTCGCAGCACCAAAGCTGATCAAACCAATCGAGGATACCGAGCCGCTCAAAGCAGGGCTTGACCAAGCGCAGAGGACTTGCAGTGAGAACCGAAAGCGAAGCGCCACGTGCCTTTAAGGTCTTCAGATATTCGTACGCGCCCTTCTTTAAGGGAATCTCATTTTGATAATACGGGAAGATCAGATTCTGCACCTCATCGAAGTATTCCTCGCCCGTGACCGACAGGCCGAAATGCTCGTTGTAGTAGGCCGCCGAGGCGGGATAGCCGAGCGGTGTGACGATCTCCATGATGTTTTTTGGGTACTTTACGCCGCGGTTGTCCAAAAACCGCTTGACACCCATGGCCACATAGGGCATGGAATCTACAAGTGTACCGTCAAAATCAAAGATATAAGCTAAATGTTGCATCGTATTTCCTTCTTCTAAAAATTAAATTTTGATTTATCGGGGAAAACGCCAAGGGCTCTGCCCTTGGAACCCGCAAGCCTTTAAAAAGGCTTGACCGAAACTTTTCCTGCATGGGCGCGCACAAACTTCACGTCATTTTGAGCCGCGTACAGCACACGCGCAGAAAAGAGAGCGAGCTCTCTTT
>SVRO01000090.1 GCA_015064795.1 Oscillospiraceae bacterium
TTTCTGCGCGTGGTGCTTTCGCGGCTCAAAATGACGTGAAGTTTGCACATACCCATGCGAGAAAAGTTTTAGTCAAGTTTTTTCAAAAACTTGCGGGGTGTGGGGCAGAGCCCCACATCGTCTCCCCGATAAACATCAATTTACAAAAAAGCTCCCGCGCTCCGATAGAGAGCGCGGGTTTTTTCCATATTTAAGCCAACAGCTTTTTTTCCATGCGCCGCACCGTCGGGAAATAAAAGCAGAGCATGGTGACGGTGCAAAGCACCCAACCGACCGGCCAGACGGTGTACAAGAAAACGGGTGTAGGATAGAGCGGATAGATAAACCAGATCCAGACAAAACGCAAGACAAACATAAATGCCAAGGTCGAGACCGTGGGCACGATCGGGCGCCCCAGGCCGCGCAAGACCGCGTTCATCGCAAACATAACGCCACACATAAAGTAAAGTCCCGAAACGAGAACCATCAGATCGGCGGCAAAGTCGATGACCGCAGGCGACTTGGACATTAGCGAGGCCAAGGACCCGGCGAAAGCCGCACAGAGCCATCCGCTTCCACCACCGAGAAGAATGGTGATCCGCATGGCCTTCCGCACGACCGTCCGCACGCGCCTCAGATTCCCCGCCCCCACGTTTTGCGCTACATAAGGCATAACGGCGTAGCTTCCCCCCACGCAGACGTGATAAACGATGTTGTTGAACTGCGTGCCAATCGAATAGCCCGTCGTCGCGTCGGGACCGTAGCCGTTCACCACGGTCAGAATGGCAAGGTTAGCAAAGGAATAGAGTGCGGTCTCCATGCCCACGGGAATACCGGTGAAAAGGATCTGCCCCAGCTCGTGACGAAACAGCCGCACGTTTTTCCAAGAAAAGCGAAGCTCCCCTTCCAGCTGATATACGGCACGGAAGGTAAGGATAGCCGAGATCAAATTGCCCGCGATGGTGGCGTAGCCCACACCGTCGACCGTCAACCCAAACCCTGCCACGAAGACAAGGTTAAGAACGACTTTGGCAGCAGCCCCCGCAAGCAAATGGATCATGGGAAGACGTGCCTCGCCCCTTGCGCGAAGAACGCTCGCACCGAAATAGTAGATCATATAGGCGGGAAAACTGCAAAAATAAAGCTTGAAATAGCGAACCGCATCGTCAAGCAGGCTCCCGTCACAGTCGGTCATCACCAAAAGCTCTTCCGCAAAAAGCACGCCAACCGCCAAGAGCGCAAATCCACCAATAAGTCCGACCACAAGCGACGTGCCGACCGCACGTTCGGCGCGAGCCTTGTCTCCCTGTCCGATAGCGCGCGAGATCACGACGCCGGCTCCCACCGCCAAACCACCCACAAGGCCTGTGAAAAGCGAAATGTGCGTAGCACACGCGCCCACCGATCCCACGGCGGCACTGGCAAACTCGCCAAGCACCGCCATGTCGATTGCGTTGAAAAGCTGTTGAAGGACGTTCATCAAAATGATAGGGAGCGACATCGCGAAAAGCCCCTTCATGACCGAGCCCGATAGCATATTGACTTCTTTGGTTCTCACGTTGTCCTCTCCTTATGCGAAAAGCACCCGAAAATCATCGGTAATACCTGCGCCGTTCTCCCGACAAATCAAAAGGTAACTGTTGTAAGATGCAAGAGTGCGTGGGCTTTTTCAAAAGCCCACGCATGTTTATTGTTTTTGTCAAGACATAACTAAAAGGATGAATGCAACGATTGCCAACGGCATGCGCACCTCCTCGTCCAAGGTGAGGCGGTCGATCGTTTCGGTTTTTTGCATACCGCAGCCTTCACACAAACAGATACGCTCACCGCTTCGCACAAGGCTTGGTGTCTTGGTAACCACGGCCAGGTCGTTACTGAATTTATGACGCGGAGGAATGACCTCAGCCTCGCGCGTGTGGCAGATCTCGCAGGCATGCTCGGTCATACCGCTCTTTTTACAGGTTGCTTCCTTGGTAACGTAGTAATCGCCCCAGGTATGATCGTCCGACTCGTAGCAAGCGTTGTAGATCCACTCTGCGCTGAGCAGATCAATATTTCCGTTCGCATCGACGTACATATCCGCCTCGTCGCTCTGGGATCCGCGATAGAAGATGAGCTCCAAGGAGGTACAGTCATAAAAAGCACTGTTCCCGATATAGTTCACACTGTACGGAAACGAGATATACATCAAATTATTGCACCAAGAAAATGCGTTGTCTCCAATCGTGCGCAGACCTTCGGGCAGAATCACATCCTCCAGCCCCCATGCGGCCGCCAATGCGCCGTCCGCGATCACCTTGGTTCCTTCTCTGACCTTCAATTCCTTCAGCTTTTGATTCGTAACCTTCACAAGGCAGTTGTCCACGTAAACGACACCGTTTTGGCTACCGAGTGCGAAACAAACGCTACCGTAAAAGGTATTTAATCCCACACGCTCCAGTTCTTGGGGCAGAGAAATATCAACCAGCCTTGCATTACCGTAAAAGGCCTCGTTGCCAAGTGTCTTCACTGTGCTCGGTACGGTGTAACTTCTTCCTCCCTTTTGGGCGGGATAATGGATCAGTTTCGTCATGTTTTTATCAAAAAGCACGCCGTCCACCGCCTTAAAGTGCTGGCTTCCCTTCTCCACCACGATCTCGGTAAGTCTTGGAAAGCTTTGAAAGAGGCTCTCCGAAATGGCCGTAACACCGGGCTTGATGATCAGGCGCGTTACGCTTTGCCCCCAAGGAGCATTGCTTGTCGAGCCCGTACCACCGTTGCCTCCGATCGTCAGCACGGTTCCCTCCAGCGTCCACGTACAATTTCCGATGCTACCGATTTGAATGGCACTTATGGGAAGCACGCCAAGCGACAAAACAGCAAGAAGCGTACACAAAACCAACATGATCGCAATACTTTTTTTCATTTTTGCTCCTTTCATTCGGGCACTTGGCCCAAATCCAATGTAAACTCACAGCCATCCGCCCTATCTTTCTTACAGGTGTTCTTTCGATAGGACTCATAAGTAAAGGCTTACGGGCTACCAATCGGAGACTTATGGTCTCGACCGTTTCCTTTACTTTCCTGTTTATTATAGCACACAATCGCTTGATTGTCAATAGAAATCTTTGGACTTTGTTTAATATAATATTTCTATTTTTATAAATATCTAACGTGTTGCCGAGTACAACTCCACAAGCACCACCTCGGGCCGATTGTTCACACGAAAAGGAAGGATACTGTTTCCGATTCCGCGGCTAATGACCATATGCGTCTCCCCTTCCGAAAAAAGCCCCGCATCATACTTCGGGAAAAGCCCTTGGTTGGGAGCAACGACGCCACCAACAAGCGGAAGGCGAAACTGCCCGCCGTGCGCGTGTCCGCTGAAGACCAGATCCACCCCGTATGCCGCGTAGACCTCAAATAGCTCGGGGCGGTGCGAAAGAAGAAGCGTATAGCCGTCATCCTCGCGCACCAGTACCTTTAGCTTGGCATCCATTACGGCCTCGTCGTCGGGTAGGGTGGGATCGGCGTTAAAAGACGGATCGTGCGCACCCAAAACGGTTATGACCTCCCCCTCTCGCTCGATCGTGGCGCGAGCATCCTCAAGGACAACCACCCCAAGCGCGAGCAGACCTGCCTTGAGGTCGGCGTATTTCGCCGTCTTTTCCTCGTGGTTACCCGTCACGTAATAGCAGGGTGCGATCACTAACGCACGCTCCGCAAAACGCAAGGCCACGTCCACCCGCGTGTTGCGCGGGGACGCGATCATGTCGCCCGTGATCACAATGGCATCGGGCTTTGCCTCCTCCAAAAGCGCAAGCAAGCGCTCGTTGTCCTTCCCCATTTCCACGTTGTGAAGGTCGGACACCTGCGCGATGCGAAAGCCGTCAAACGCGTCGGGAAGCCGATCGCTTGTTACGGCATATGTATTCAATTCGAGCGCCTTGTCGCCCCAAGCGATCCACACGGCAACCGCCACCAAAAGAGCGGCAACGAGGCCCAAGACCAGCCTCTTTTTCATCCTTCGTTGCATCAATCCCTCGAACATTTCTCCGCGTCGATCGCGAGCACCAGCATCAAGGCGTAGAGGGCATCCTTGGAGTCGTAAACGTCGATGACGTAAGTATCCGTCCAATGCCAGATCTCTTTGGACACGACAGCCATCTGCCGCCCCGAAGCATCCAAAATGCGATAGTCCCACTCGAACCAGTCGCCGTCTACCTGCCAGCCGTGATAATCCACGGAAAATTTGGGCTTGAAGAAGGTAAATTCCTTCTGAATGCAGCCCACATAGCTCTCGCCCAAGTACATTTCAAACCTCGGTAGCCACGAAAACACCTTCTGCTTTACGCAACCCAGCTCATTGCCGCACGCATCGTAGATGCGCAGAAGATGGCCCCAGGCAAGCTCGCCCTTTACCGTAAAGACGGTATTACCCGCCTCGTCGTATATGTCGTAGCTGTCAAACCACGAAAAAAACCGTTGCTTAAACAAAAGCTTCATATTTCTCTCTCCTTTTTGTTGGGCAAAGGTCGCCCCATCTTATCCTCATTATACCACGCACGAAAAGAGGTGTCAACCCACGCCGAAAACTCGAATGAGAAAAACCGAGGCATAGCCTCGGCTTCTTTTTGGCTCCCCTTGCCCAACTTGAACGGGGCGACCCGCTCGCAAGCTCGCTCATGGCAATGCTTCGCTTCGCTCGCAAAGCCACCCCAACCACGCTGCGCGTGGGGCGGTCTTGGCAGTAAATCCCACA
>SVRO01000091.1 GCA_015064795.1 Oscillospiraceae bacterium
TGCGAAGAACATATACGCCGCGAGCCACGCGGCAGACAAAGAAAGCTCGCTTTCTTTTCTGCGCGTGTGCTTTACGCGGCTCAAAATGACGTGAAGTTTGCACATACCCATGCGAGAAAAGTTTTCGTCCCTCCTTTTTCAAAAGGAGGGCGGGGTGTGGGGCGGAGCCCCACATCGTCCCCCCTACAAACATCAATTTATTCTCTTGTGAATAACCCCTCGAAAAGGTGGGCAAAATGGCGAGTAAGGGGTGGATAGGCAGTCCGTCCGTGAAAGGAGTCTTTACATGAAAAAATTAACGGTAGTGACCGTGTGCATTCTGGTGGTGTTTCTCTTTCTTGGGCTTTTGCCCACGCACGCCGACACCGAGATCTACGACAAGGTTTTGCGCCTGCACGTGCTTGCCAACTCGGACAGTGCCGAGGATCAGGAGGTCAAGCTGAAGGTACGCGACGGCGTTTTGGCCTTCGCCTCGGAGTGTCTTGCCGACTGCGAGAGCGTGGAAGAGGCCGAGGCCTGTCTCGCCGATGCAAAGGACGAGCTTTCGGCGGTGGCTGAGGCTATTCTTGCCGAAAACGGTTTTTCCTACGGCGCGGCCGTCACGCTGACGCGTGAGGAGTACCCACGCCGCGATTACGACGGCCTTTGCTTCCCGTCGGGTGAATATTTGTCGCTCCGTGTCATCTTGGGCGAGGGGGGCGGCCAAAACTGGTGGTGCGTGCTTTTCCCTCCCCTCTGCCTCGGTGCCGCGACGGCCAAAGAGCGCGAGGACGCCTTCATTGAAGCAGGCTTCACCGCAGGTCAGTACAAAATTATCACCGAAAGCGATAAGGTCACCTATAAAATCAAATTCAAATGCCTCGAATGGCTTGAAAAACTGAAGGCAGACCGATAAATTGACGTTTGTAGGGGAGACGATGTGGGGCTCTGCCCCACATCCCGCCCTCCTTTTGAAAAAGGAGGGACGAAAACTTTTCTCGCATGGGTACGCTTAAACTTCACGTCATTTTGAGCCGCGTACAGCGCACGCGCAAAAAAGAGAGCGTGGCATTATCTAAATGAGTGGTAGTGTCCGTAACAAATCGCGGTTTGCGAAGCAAATACGGCGTGTTTAGCGCCGTAAACGATTTGTTAACCGAGGTCGCGAAGCGAACTCGACTCGCCTTAGCGAGAAGAACCAAAATGACTTGTAGCCCCCTTACAATAAAGTTTTTGCAGACTTTGTCGTAAAAAATTCCAGAAAAGTTTTTGAGGGTGGTAGGGAACTTTTTGAAAAAAGTTCCCTACACGTTCTCTCCCCGACAAATCAAAATGTAAAAGGGGGACTTTTTTCAAAAAGTCCCCCTAAGCGTTCTTTTTTCGTTATTTTGGCAAAAAGCCCTCGAAGATGGAAAAACGGCCTGTGCGGCGATTGTAGTCCAAAAGCTCCTGCTTACGCACGGTCCACATAAAGAAGGGCACGCGGAAGATCTTTTTACATATCCAGAAGGCGAGGTCACGCTGGTAGCGGCCGTCGCAGGCGATAAAATCGGGGCGCGACAGGAAATTGAGAAGCATATGCGTGAGTGCGAAGTTGAGGATCTTACTTCCCTCTTGCTTTTCTCGGAGCAGATTGGTCACGAGTTGGCCGCGCGCCACGTCGGGACGGTGCTTCGAGAACCACCGCAAAAGCAGGGGGTTGAAGGACTCGACCGAATACTCGCCGCCGTAGGCGTCAAGCAGAGGTGCCACGCGCCAGCAGAGCGCGTCCTCGGCGTTCTCGCCCTTCAGCTCCACGAGAAGCGGCACCTTGCCGTCCACGAGCTTAAGGACCTCGGCAAAGCGCGGAATGCCGTACTCGGTGCCCATCAGACGCTCCTTTTGCAGCTCCTCGTAGGTCAGCGACGAGAGCGGCAGGTCCTTGCCGCACATCCGCGCGAGCGTGGCGTCGTGAAAGACCACGACCTCGCCGTCCTTGGTCAGCCGCAGGTCAAGCTCGATGCCGATCCCCTTGTCCACCGCGCGCGCAAAGGCCCCCATCGAGTTTTCGGGGAGGCGCTTGTTGTCGAAAAGCCCGCGGTGCGCGTAATTGCAAAGCAGAGGGGCCATGTCGGGTCTTGCCGTGGGACGCGGCATGATCATTGCCACGTAGAGCGCGACAAGAAGCAAAAGAATTAAAATGACGACCATATCTTACTCCAATGCGTCAAAAGCCTCGACACCCTTTTTGGCTTCGGGCTTGTTATCTCCATGCTTTACGAAAAGCATGGTAAAGAGAGCGCCCACGACGAAGACCGTGGCGTAGGGGAACAGAAGCGTGAAGCGAATGTCCATAAAGATACCGCTTAAAATCGGCGTAACCGTCTGCGCCGCCATGGTTGCCGTGTAATAGAAGCCCGTGTAGCGACCGATGTCCGCGTCGCGCGAGAGCTCGACCACCATGGGATAGCTGTTGACGTTGATGGTCGCCCAGCCGATGCCCGCCAGCGCAAAGAGCGCATTGACAAGCCAGATGTTTGCACCCTCACGGATAAAGGTCGCCGCGCCGAAGGAAACGGCCAGCATGGCCACGCCGACCAAAATGCACTTCTTGCGTCCCACCTTGGAGGCGATGGCACCCACGGGAATATACGAAACGATGGCCGCCGCGCTGGCAATGGTGAGCGTGGTGTTGTAGTCAAGATTCAGAACCTGCCCTGCGTAGACCGAATATTTGCTGGTCACGGCGTTGTAGCCCATGTACCAAAGCACCGAGGAGGCAAGGATCAACAGGAGCGAGCGCAGCTCGGCGCGCGAGAGCTTGCGCGATGCCGTCTCGGTCGGCTTTTCCTCGACTTTGGACTCACCTTCGATGGCGGCAAGCTCGGCCGTCCAACGCTTCTCGCGCACGAAAAGCAGGAAAACGGCAAGCGCGCCCACCATGACCGCGGCGATCACGCCAAAGTAGCCGCCAAAGCGCATCAGCGCGTTTGCGTCCTTACCCGTGCCGAACACAATGCCCAGTACAAGCACCAAAATGCCGCCCAAGGCTCCCATCAGATTGATGATGGCGTTAGCCTTCGAGCGCAGGGGCTTGGGCGTAACGTCGGGCATGAGTGCCACGGCGGGTGAGCGGAAGGTGCCCATCGCCACCAAAAGCACGAAAAGAACACCGATAAACAGGAAAAGCGTGGCGGGATTTTCGGCGCGCACCCGTGCGGCGTAGGCCTGTCTTGCGGGAATCACGTACTTCGTGTAGCCATCGTTCTCGTAGTCCGAAATAGCCAGAAAGTCCTCGCGCGCGATTGCGTCCGAAAGCTTTACCGTTCCTGCCTCGTCGGCAAGTGAGATCGTGAGATCGGCATCGTATAGCTCAACGAGCGCGGCGCGGTCAAGCGTATCGATGGCTTGGAGCCGCTCGGTCTGGATGGCGTCGGCGCGCGAAAGCAGAAGAAGTGAGGCCGCGGCGACAAGCGTTCCGACCACGATAAAGGGCGTGCGCTTGCCGAAGCGCGAGTGCGTCTTGTCCGAAAGCGTGCCGAAAAGCGGCAAAAGGAAGAGCGCCAGCACATTGTCAAGTGCCATCACGATGCCCGACAGGCTTTGCGGCATGCCGAATTTGTCGGTCAGGATCTTGGGGATGATGACATCGTAAGCCTGCCAGAACATACAAATGAGGAAAAAGGCAAAGCCCACGAAAACCGTTCGCTTGGTGTTCAGTTTCATCGGTTTCTCCCTTCGTTAAAGCTTCATTGAAGCGACCTTAAGTGCCATGATCTGCGTTTTGGCGTCCTCGATCTCGCCGCGCATGATCATGCTTACGAGGCTTTGGAGCGGCATACGCACGATTCCCAGCAGCTCGTCCTCGTCGGGATCGCTCTCGCCAAAGGAGAGCCCCTCGGCAAGATACATATGGATGCGCTCGGTGAGGATCGCGGGCGACGGAATGAGCGTACCGAGAGGCGTCAAGCGCTCGCAGCGTGCGCCCGTTTCCTCGCGAAGCTCGCGGATCGCCGCCTCGTGCGGCGGCTCGTCGCGCGAGTCAAGCTTGCCAGCAGGTACCTCCAAAAAAACACGTCCCACGGCGTAGCGGTACTGCTTCACAAGCACTACCTCGCCCTCGCTTGTGAGAGGGAGGACGGCAACCGCGCCGCCGTGCTCCGCGTACTCGCGGAAGCTCTGTCTGCCGCTCGGTAGCTCCACCGTGTCCCTCTTTACCGTGAGGATCTTGCCCTCGTATAACGTCTCGGAGGACACCCGCTTTTCTATCATTTCTTCATCACGCATGAATTTTCTCCTTTTCTTTGTGATTATCTTTCCCAAAAAAGTTAAAAACTTGCAGATTTTTTCTTTCGTGCTTCAAATTGATGGTTGTAGGGGGAGGACGATGTGGGGCTCTGCCCCACACCCCGCCCTCCTTTTGAAAAAGGAGGGACGAAAACTTTTCTTGCATGGGTGCGCTGAAACTTCACGTCATTTTGAAATTTTCTCGCAAAGCGAGAAAATTTGCGTCGCCGAGAGAGCCACGTCGCAGACAAAGAAAGCTCGCTTTCTTTTCTG
>SVRO01000005.1 GCA_015064795.1 Oscillospiraceae bacterium
TGGGAGCTGCCTCAACAAGATCCTTAGCATCCTTAAGACCAAGGCCGGTGATCTCACGAACAACCTTGATAACGGCAAGCTTGTTAGCGCCTGCGCTCTTAAGAATAACGTCGAACTCGGTCTTCTCCTCTGCTGCGGGAGCTGCGGCACCAGCGGCAGCAACAACGCCTACGGGAGCTGCGGCAGATACGCCGAATTCCTCCTCAACTGCCTTAACAAGCTCGTTGAGTTCAAGAATAGTCAAACCTTTGATTTCTTCAACAATAGCTGCAATATTAGCCATTTTCATAATCCTCCTGAAATGATTGTATTATGCGGCAAACGGTGCCGCGCCGATAGAATAGATACCGTGATTATTCAGCGGTTGCTTCTGCTGCGGGAGCCTCAGCGGCTGCCTCTGCAGCGGGTGCCTCTGCGGCAGGAGCCTCAGCCTCTGCTGCGGGAGCTTCATCTCCACCCTCTGCCAACTTGTCTGCAACTGCCTTGATGGCGTATGCAAAGCTGTAAACAGGGGACTTGATGCTTCCGAGGAACTTGGCAATGAGAACCTCCTTAGAGGGAATCTCTGCAAGAGCCTCAACGGTCTTGGTGTCGATAACGGCACCGTCAACGTATCCTGCAAGGATCGAGAAGGATTCGATCTTCTCTGCGTATTCCTTAAGGATCTTAGCGGGAGCAATCGCGTCGTTTTCGCTGATAGCGATAGCGGTCATACCCGTAAGGTACTGCTTCATCTCCGAAAAACCGACCTCGTCGCAAGCTCTGCCCGTGAGGGAGTTCTTAACGACCTTGTAGTTAACGCCTGCTTCACGAAGTGCCTTACGCATCTTGGTATCGTCGTCAACGGTGATACCCTGATAGTTAACAAGCACGCCGCTTATGGAGTTCTTGATCTCCTCGGCAAGCTCGCTTACAAGATTCTGCTTCTGCTCCAAAATCTTCTTACTTGGCATTTCTTTTCACCTCCCATTGTGAAAATAAAAAAATCTTTCTTCCGCAAAGCATAGCTGCGCGAAGAAAGACCGAAATTTCATTCAAAGTCGCTCCTCGGCAGGAAAGCAATGCTTTTACGGAAACCTGCTGTCTTTGGATAACAGCAGGTATTATATCACACTTTCCGTATGTTGTCAAGAGCTTTTGAAAAAATATTCGTAAAAAAGTAAAAATTGGGGGAATTATTTGGAGTCGGGGAGATCGGAGGCCCCCGCGTTCATGTGCTCGATCAGCTTTTTGTTGAATTCTTCCGCGGTATTATAGCCCATGCGCTTCTGACGGCTGTTCATGGCGGCGATCTCCAAAATGATGGCGAGGTTTCGACCCGGCTTTACGGGAATAGTGATCATCGGTACCTCGATGCCGAGAATTTCGATCTTTTCATCATCAAGGCCAAAACGGTCGTACATTTTCCCCTGTACCCACTGCTCCAGCGTGACGACGAGATCAATGCGCTCGGTATCCTTAACGGCGCCCACGCCAAACAGACGCTTCACGTCCACAATGCCGATGCCGCGAAGCTCGATGTAGTGACGAATGATCTCGGGAGCAGAGCCAACCAGCGTGATCTTGGATACGCGGCGGATTTCTACGGCGTCGTCGGCAACCAAGCGGTGTCCGCGCTTAACAAGCTCGATGGCCGTTTCGCTCTTTCCCACACCGCTATCGCCAAGGATCAGCACGCCCTCGCCGTGCACCTCAACCAAAACGCCGTGCCGTGTGATGCGCGGGGCAAGGTGGGTATTGAGTGAAGCAATAAGGGCTGCAACGAGATGGCTGGTGCGTTCGGCGGAGACGAAGATCGGAACGCCCGCACTTTTAGCTGCCTCCATGCACGCGGGAAAGACCGAAAGCTCGGAAGAGAAAATAACGGCGGCAGGCTTGTGTGCTATGAAATCCCGAAGCTTTTGGTCACGATCCTCGGGCGCACATTCATCCAAATAATGATGCTCGGCCTTTCCGATGACGCAAATACGCGTAGGGTCAAAGTTGCCAAAGAAGCCCGTAAGAGCAAGGCCGGGACGAATGACCGCCGAATTGCAGACGAGGATGTCCTTCGCATCGGTTGGCAAATAGACGGGAGTCAGATGAAAATCATCCATGATCTTTTGCAAGGATATCGTATATTCATTTCCCAACGTCTGTTCGTTTTCCATAATTCTCCGCCTTTCCGAATTTGTTGTTCTTTCCTATAATATACCACATATTTCGCGTTTCGTCAATGCGAATTTTTTTGAAATGTGAAAAAGTTCATATTGCGGTCATAAAAATATTATATAATAGAAGAGAAAAGAGTGAAAAAGGGGAGAAAGCATGAAGTTTTTCAAGAAAATTCTGTGTTTGTGTATGACGCTTGTTGTTTTGATTTCCGCCCTTGCGGGTTGTTCCTCGGTAAAGAAGATCAAGAGCACCAAGGAGGAATCTCGGATCGTGGGAAGCTGCGCGGGCTACAACGTGCGCTATGAGGAGCTTCGTTATATTGCCTATAAGTGTCGTGAGGAGATGAAGGCCGAGTACGGCGAGGATATCTTTACGGGCACTGCGCGCGACGCTTACGAGCAGGAGCTTTGTACACGCGTGGAGGCCATGCTTTGCGAGAGCTACGCGATCCTTGACGTTTGCGAGGACGCAGGTGTGAAGCGTTCGAACCGACTCACCAAGGACGAAGTACAGGGAGAGGTCGAGGCCATCGTGACGGCGAAGGGCGGTGTGGAAGGATATCGCGCGTATTTGGAAAGCGAGCGTATGACCGACGCGGTCTACCGCTTGTATACGGCAATCGTAAGCTGTCAATACCGCTATTATGATGAGGTTGCCTTTGACAAGCTCGAAAAAGAGGCCTATGACTTGGTTTTGGCGCACGAGGGCTTCGTTCGCACTATGAGTATTTTTGTCAAAAACGACGCATGGGAGCGTGTGGAGGACAACCGTGCCGCGGCCGAGTACGTAAGAGCCGAGGTGCTTGGTGGCAAGCCGCTGGAGAGCTTTATCGGTACGAAATACAATCAGGATATGTCCAGCTGTGAGTATTATTTCCCGAAGGGATATATGGAGGACAACTACGAGCGTGCGGCATTTGCGCTTGCGATCGGTGAGGTGAGCGAGGTTGTGGAGACCGAGGAGGGCTTTTACGTCATTCAGCGTTTGGAGCCCGAAGAAGCCTATTTTGAGACACATATGGAAACGCTCATTGAGATGTACATTGTGGGAAAGATCAATCTTGAGTTTGACGCATATGCGAAGATGCTTTCCTTTGAGCCGAACGAATACGGCAAGAGTCTTGTTTTGAGTGAACTGAAGTAAAGGAGTTTTTATGCTTCGAAAACGTAGAAGGATCCGATATTATAATGGCCCCGCGTATGCGGCAAGGCTGACGCAACGGGTGTGGTTTCCGTTTGCGGCGGTGGCCGTGGCGGCGCTTGTTTTGGGACTTATTGTCGGTGTCATTTTGAGCGGTGTTTCTTCTAACTCCAAGCTGGCCAGACCCCCAAAGCGCGAGCTTGTGACCTTTGGCGGCGTGGAGGCACCGAGTGAACGGTATGCCGCGCTTACCGCTCTCACGGCCGAGGTGATCGACGCGGCGGGACTTAGTGAGTCTGAGTTGAAAAAGGGAATTTCAAACTGTGACGGCAATGCCGTCGGCGTCCTTTTGTTTGATGGCGAGCTTCATTATAAGAGCGCGGCTGACCTTGGCTACGCGGTGGGTGGTTCGCTGGAGGCCGAGGAGATCGCGTCTTCTGTGCGCGGCAAATCGCTCTATGGCGTAGCGTGTTTTGTATCTTCGGCGTTTGAGGAAACGGATGCCGCTAAGCGCGCGTATGAGAAGGGAAGAGAGCTTGCGCTCCTGACCGAGATCGCCGATGCGGGATTCCGTGAGCTTTTCCTGTTCGGTCTGCCGAGCGATGAGAGCCTCGTGAGCGAGGTGGGGTTGTTTTTGGCACAGGTGTACGACTTTGCGCCGAATACGCGCGTAGGCGTAGTTCTTGACGGTGACGCGAGCGACGCGCAGATGGCGCGGCTTGTGGCGGCAACCGAGGCGAATGCCGACAGCTTTGCGCTGGATCTGCGCGGCATGAGTGACGAGCAGGCGGCCGACGCCGTGGAGCGCAATGCCTATTTCCTCACACAATACCGTATGCGCGTAATCTGCGACAAGGAGTCTACCGTCGCGGAGACGTATGAACTTCACTCGGTCGTGCGATTTGGAGAATAAAAGAATCCTCGAAACCCGTGTTACTTGGGGTTCGGGGAATAAATTTACAGAAATTTTGTTTCAGAATACAAAAAGAAATCCGAACCTAAATGGTTCGGATTTCTACTGTTTGGTGCGGGTGACAGGGGTCGAACCTGCACGAATGAACATAAGATCCTAAATCTTACGCGTCTGCCAATTCCGCCACACCCGCATATGTCCGCTTCTAAGCCATAGGCTTAGAAGCGGATTTTTATGGAGACTATCAATTTCAGTTGAAGAAGCCCTCGCGGTAAAGAAGCTCGGCAATCAGCACAGCGCCGCCTGCTGCGCCGCGAAGCGTGTTGTGCGAAAGGCCAACGAACTTATAATCGAAGATGCTGTCCTCGCGCAGTCTGCCAAGCGTTACGCCCATGCCGCCGTAAATGTCGCGGTCAAGTGCCGCCTGCGGACGATTGTCCTCCTCAAAGTAAGTAAGGAATTTTTCGGGAGCGCTGGGAAGCTTCAGCTCCTGCGCCTTGCCCTCGAAGCTTGCCCATGCCTCAAGGATCTCCTCCTTGGTGGGCTTGTTCTCAAACTTTACAAAGACTGCCGCCGTGTGACCGTCGCTTACGGGAACGCGAATGCACTGCGTGGTGATCAGCGGACCCTCGGCCTTTACGATCGCACCGTTTTCGATATGACCCCAGATCTTCAGAGGCTCCTGCTCGCTCTTTTCCTCCTCGCCGCCGATGTAGGGAATAACGTTGTCAATCATTTCGGGCCACTCGCGGAAGGTCTTTCCTGCGCCCGAAATGGCCTGATACGTGGTGGCAAGCACCATGGTGGGCTTATATTTGAGAAGGGGCGTGAGTGCGGGAACGTAAGACTGAATGGAGCAGTTGGGCTTTACGGCAATGAAGCCGCGCTTGGTGCCCAGACGCTTTCTCTGTGCGGCAATGATCTCAAGATGCGAATCGTTGATCTCGGGAATGACCATCGGGACGTCGGGTGTCCAGCGGTTTGCCGAATTGTTGGAGACCACGGGGATCTCGGCCTTGGCGTAGGCCTCCTCGAGCGTACGGATCTCGTCCTTCTTCATATCTACAGCGCAGAAAACGAAGCTGACCTTACCCTCGATGGCGGCAATATCCGAAGCGTCAAGCACGACCATGTCGGCGAACTTTGCGGGCATTTCGGTCTTCATTTTCCATCTTTCGCCAACGGCCTCGCGGTAGGTCTTGCCTGCCGAGCGAGCCGAAGCGGCCAAAAGCACGACTTCAAAATAGGGGTGATTTTCGAGAAGCGTCAAAAAGCGCTGACCAACCATACCGGTTGCGCCTACGACACCAACCTTCATCTTTTCCATAATCGTATATCCTTTCGGTTTGTAAAATTTATAACAATCTATTATACCGCGTATGTGTGCCAAAATCAAGAGGGATTTTGCATTTTCTTTCTAAAATCCAACTTTTAGGCAAATTTTACGGTGAAAATCGGAGGACTAAGCTCCGGTTTCATAGCTTCTTCGAGATTTAACACCTCGGCCTTTCCGTCGCGAATGGCCGCGATCAGCTCCTTGTCAGTGTGGACGCGGAAGGGGAGTGCGATGCCGCTGAACAGCTCTCCGGCGGCCGCGTGGCAATCACTGCCGCCCGTCATGGGAAGTCCCGTGCTTTTGGCGTATTCGTAGCCGCGACGGTTACATTCGGGTGTGTTGCCGCAGTTATAAGCCTCTACCGCGTCCACAGCGTCGGGGCGAAGCAGGATGGTCTTGGCGCGCATATAGGCACGCTCGCGATAAGGATGCGCCTGAATGATAAAGGCTCCCGCCGCGTGCATGAAGGGGAAAAAGTCCTCGCTTGGCATGTCGCGAAGCTCGGGGTGCGCCTTGAGGAAATCGGGTGTGATACCGAGAACGAGATATTCGTCCCAATATTCGCATTTTTCCTCAATGCCGAAGAATACGTCAAAATCCTTGCCCTCGGCGGCTTTTTTTGCCGCCTTGTAGCCCGCGCTGTATTCCTCTACGAACTGCTCCCAAGGGAGCGAGCGGTCAACGCCTGTGTTTCCGTGGTAAAAATGGTCGGTGACGACCATGCCGGAGTAGCCGTTTTTTATATAAAAATCCACAAGCTCTACGCCGCCCGAACGGGCGCAGGCGCTTCCTTCTTTTGTATGCAGGTGTAACTCGTATTTATACATCTTTCTTCCTTTCGATCGCGTAGAGATTGAGATCCCACGCGGGAATATAGGGTAATTTTCGAAGATGAAGCTCGTAGCTCGGCATCATCCCCTTGACGAGCTTCGGCAGTGTAAAAAGAT
This sequence comes from Oscillospiraceae bacterium, assembly GCA_015064795.1. Lineage (GTDB taxonomy): Bacteria > Bacillota > Clostridia > Oscillospirales > CAG-272 > RGIG8775. Next base: position 6,491 of record SVRO01000005.1, read on the forward strand.
CCTCACTTCTGTGGTAAAGGGATACGAGAAGGCTTGGCTTATGGGCTTCGATGGTTTTTTGACTGCCGAGAAGCGCTTCTTTTTCGGAGCCTTCGACGTCGTATTTGATAAAGTCGGTGGCGCGGCCATCCAAAATATTGTCTACCGTATCCACGGGAACCTCGGTGATCTTTTTTGCCGTTCCTCCCGTCAGAATCCCTGCGTTTCGGTTGCCGCTGGCGTCAAAAAACAGGGTGTCCTTTTCGGACCACGCACCCACGTTGTGTGCTTCGATCGCTACGCGCTCCCGAACCGTTTCGGCATATTCCGAAAGCTTGCGGAAATTGCGGCGGTCGGGCTCCATGGCCGTGACGTGCTTGAGGGCGGGGGAGAGGGGGAGAAGCTTTCGTACCGTGTCACCGTTGTAGGCACCCAGATCGGTATAGTGATTGATGGCTTCGGCGTGCAGCAGAGAATGAAAGGCTTCCGTCTCATTGCTTTCGCAAGCGTCAAGAAATTCGATTTTGCCCGTCAGCTTATAGCGGACGATATTTGTGAGCGTCTCCCGTGAGCACTCGTCAGCAAGCATGGCCTCGGTCTCCTCCAGCTCCTTTTTGTGCGCCTCAAAAAAGGGACGGTCAAAGAGCGTTTCGCCAAAGACGGGAACGTCTGGGGCGTAAAGCTCCTGCTCCGCGGCTACGCGGTGAATGGTCTCAAGCACGTCGGGCAGCGAAGAGGCGAAGGAGAGAAGCACGATGAAGTCTTTGTATTTTTCCTTGGCGGCCGAGTAGGAGAGGACGGTCTTTCCGTGGAAGCTATGGCCGCGCACGAAGCCGTCGCTGGCAAAGGTGTCGGCCACGGGGATGCCGCGTGCTTCGCACACGGCGAGGATCTTATCGGCGCCGTTGCCCATGCCGTAAAGCAGAATGGGCTTTTCAGCGTGCGTGAGAGTTTCCCACAGATCCTCACGGATCTCGATGTCGCGAATTCTCATAAGCCAAGGAAGCGTGCCGCGTTATCGTAGAGAATGACGCGTCGCTCGTCTTCGGTAAGGTCGAGGGCAAAGAAGCGAGCAAGCTCGCTCTTGGCGTAAGCCACGGGGTAATCGGTGCCAAAGAGAACGCGCTCGGCACCAAGCTCGTGCACAAGCTCGGTCGCGCGTTCGGGGGTCATTGCCCAAAGGGCACTTGAGGTGTCAAACCAAATATCGTCAAGCTCGGCCAAAAGCGAGCTTTTTTCCCATGCGCGATAGCCCCCGAAGTGAGCAGCCAAAACCTCAAGCTTTGGGAAACGCTTTTTGACGCGCACAAGGCGCTCGGCCGTCGAGAACTGATACTTTTCTCGGTCATCGCCCATATGGAAGCAGATCGGCATACGTCCCTCCACGCATTCATATAAGGGGTAAAGACGCTCGTCGTCGATATTCACTCCCTGAATGTCGGGATGGATCTTGAAGCCGCGAAGTCCCATTTTTTCGATCTCGTCGGCAAGGGCGGGCATATTTTTCGTGTCCTGATGCACACAGGCCAAGGCAAGCATACGGAAGGAGTCGTTGGTATGCGAGCGGCAGGTCTCGGCTAAATATTCATTGACGTGACCGACCTGCTTTTCGTTGGTGGCAACGCCAAGAAGCAAGCAGCCCGAAACCTCACCGATTCTCGAGGATTCGGTGAGGTCGTCAAGCGTACCCTTGCCCTCGCATACGAAGTCGTAGAATTTATTCAGATTGGTCACTGCCTTTTCGGCAATGGCTTCGGGATAGATGTGAGTGTGAATATCGAATATTTTATACATTTTCTCTTCCTTTTCTGTTGACAAGCACCCGTGCGGGAGGGTATAATAAAGACATCAATACCAAGGGGGTCAATTATGGATTGCTTATTTTGTAAGATCATCGCGGGAGAGATCCCGTCGGGAAAAGTGTACGAGGACGAATACGTGTACGCGTTCCGCGACATTGCGCCGCAAACGCCCACGCATATTTTGGTGGTTCCCAAGACGCATATCGCATCGGCCGACGAGGTGGACGGGGCGAACAGCATCTTCGTTGCCAAGATATTTGAGGCTATTCCGAAGATCGCGGCCGAGGCGGGACTCGTTGGCGGCTACCGTGTCATTACCAACTGCGGACCCGATGCCTGTCAGTCGGTAAAGCATCTGCATTTTCATGTGATGGGTGGCAGACAGCTTCCCGAGAACATGGGATAATACGAAAGTAGATTTCGGCGTTTGTCCGTTTGGACAAACGCCGTTTTTTGTTTTTATTTTACAAATTCGTTATAAATGGCGTTCAGCGTCTTTTCAAAGTCGTGCTCCTCTACGCCAACGATGATGTTCATTTCGCTCGATCCTTGGTCGATCATCTTGATGTTGACGTCGGCGGCGGAAATGGCGTCAAAGACACGTGTAGCCGTACCCTTGGCGCGAACCATACCGCGTCCGACCACGGCAACGAGCGCCAAGCCGTCCTCAACCGAAAGGCTATCGGGACGTAATGTCTTCTGCAAACGGGTAAGCACGCGCTCGCGCTTCTCCTCGATTGCCTTGGTTTCCAGCACCACGCTCATGGTGTCGATGCCAGAGGGGAGATGCTCAAAGGAAATGCCGTCGTCCTCAAAGACCTCAAGCACCTTACGGCCAAAGCCGACCTCGGCGTTCATCATATCCTTTTCGATAGTAATGACCGAATAGCCCTTACGTCCCGCCACGCCCGTGATCACGCGAGCGGCGTCGTATTCGTTGGTTTCGGGGACGATCATGGTACCTCTGTCTTCGGGGCGGTTGGTGTTGCGGATATTGATCGGAATGCCGGCATAGCGAACGGGGAAGATTGCCTCGTCGTGAAGCACCGTAGCACCCATATAGGCAAGCTCACGAAGCTCGCGATAAGTGATGGTGTCGATGGTGCAGGGATTGGAAATAATGCGAGGGTCAGCCATCATGAAGCCCGAAACATCGGTCCAGTTCTCGTACAGGTCGGCGTCTGCCGCGCGCGCCACGATAGCACCCGTGATGTCCGAGCCGCCGCGCGAGAAGGTCTTGATGGTGCCGTTGGGCATACAGCCGTAGAAGCCGGGGATTACGGCGTATTCGTGCTTTTTCAGCTCCTTGCGCATTTCCTCGTTGGTTTTTTCCTCGTCAAAGCTCCCGTCGTTGCGGAAGAAGATGACATTCTCGGCGTCAATGAAGTCGAAGCCCAGATACTTCGCGAGGATCATACCATTGAGGTATTCGCCGCGGCTTGCCGCAAAATCGCGTCCCGAGTGATGCGTGATGGCGTTTTTGACGTAAGCAAGCTCACCCGAAATATCGAAATCCAAACCAAGATCGGCAATGATGCCGTTGTAGCGTTCCTCAATTTTAGGGAAATAGGCGTCTGCGTCACCGCCCGTGCGGGTAAGCTCAAAGCACTCGTAGAGCATATCCGTTACCTTGATGTCGTTCGAAAAACGCTTACCGGGGGCAGAGGGAACCACGAATCTTCTGGCGGGGTCGGCCTTGATGATGTTGGCAACCTGCTTAAAATGCTCGGCGTCGGCCAAAGAAGAACCGCCGAATTTTACAACCTTCATTTCCATGCTACGTATATCCTTTCCTAAAAAAGAAAATAAAATACAATTATAATATATTATTATATGAAATTTTTTTCTTTATGTCAAGAGCCCATACCTACAAAATTTATGCAGTCTATATCTTTTTTATAGACACAATCACCGAAAGGAGAGAAAAAACAAGGCGGCAATCGCTCTTTTAGAGCTTTTGTCGCCTTGTTCTGCATTTTTACCAATTATCGCTTTCGTCGTTTGGAATAACCTCTTTCATTGCGGTGATGGCGCATTCGATCATGGCGTCATCGGGCTCAAGAACCGTAAGGCGCTGGAGCCAAAGACCCGGTGCGGATATGATCCTTGTGAACAGGTTGTCATGCTTACCGGCAAGCTTGATCAGCTCGTAGCCGATGCCCATAATGAGCGGAAGCAGGCCAAGCTTGATGATCACGCGCAGGTAGGTAGGAATGCTTGCGGGAATGAGCATCGAGATGAGGATGCTGACGAGGATCATCAAAATGAGGAAGGAGGTGCCGCAACGGGGGTGGAAGCGGCGCTGGGCGCGCACGTTTTCTACCGTAAGCGGAAGTCCTTGCTCATAGCAGAAGATGGTTTTATGCTCGCCGCCGTGATACATAAAGGTGCGGCGAATGTCCTTCATCAAGGAGACTGCGGCCAAATAGCCGATGAGGATCAGCACCTTGAGAATTCCTTCAAAGGCCGATTTGAGAAACCGGTTATCCTCCGATAAAAAGGGGACGAATTTGGCGAGTAGAGAGTAGAGGAAGGAGGGGAGGGCGATGAAAAGGCCAACGGCAAGCAGAACGCCAAATACCACGCTCAAAACCATGAGAAGCGTCATGCCAAAGGACTTGCCCTTGTTTCCCTCGCTGTCTGTCTCGGATTTTTGGGGTTCGTCCTCAAGTCCCGCAATTTCGGCCGAGCGCATAAGGCACTTGTAACCGAATCGCATCGAGTCGATGAAGTTGAAGATGCCGCGCACGAAGGGAATCTTGCGCACGCCCTTTTTCATGCTGACCTCGGTCTCCCACTTCTCCAGCACGATCTCACCCTCGGGATTTCGCACCGCCATTGCGGTCATTTTGGGACCTCGCATCATGATGCCCTCAATGAGTGCCTGACCGCCGATGGACGTCTTTTTTATATTTTTTTCATTATCTGCCAAAATAATAGCCTCCGTTTCTGAAACTTACTCCATTATACACCCAATATATGAACGGGCTGTTACATTATAAAAAAATAAATTTTGATTTGTCGGGAAGACGATGTGGGTCACCGCCCCACACCCCGCCAGCCTTTTGAAAAAGGCTGGGCGAAAACTTTTCTCGCATGGGGTTGCATAAACTTCACGTCATTTTGAGCCGCGTGGCTCGCGGCATCAATGTTCTTCTCACAAGGTGAGAAGAACCAAAATGACTCAGGAAACTCTTACAATATTGCTTTTGCAGACTTTTTAGTAAAAATTTTAAGAAAAGTTTTTGAGGGTTGTAGGGAACTTTTTTCAAAAAGTTCCCTACACGTTTTCTCCGATAAACTCCAATTTGTTGAGATGCGAAAAATCCCTCGGAAAAACCGAGGGATTTTGGCTTTAGATATCGGCGTCCTTAATGTATTCGTGTCCGTGCGCGGTGATGAATTCTTTACGCGCGGGCAGGTTGTCCCCAAGCAGCGTATCAAACATTTCGTAGGTACGTTCGGCATCGGTGGGGGTAACGGCGATAAGGCGGCGTGTTTCGGGGTTCATGGTAGTCTGCCACATCATGTCGGGCTCATTCTCACCAAGTCCCTTGGAGCGCTGCAGTGTGTACTTTTTGCCCTCCAGCTTCTTTAAAATGTCGGCCTTTTCGAATTCGTCGTAGGCAAAATAGATCTGATCCTTGGTCGTGATCTCGAAAAGCGGGGATTCCGCAATAAAGACCTTTCCGTTCTGCAAAAGCGTGGGGAGCAGGCGGTAAAAGAGGGTTAAAAGCAGGGTGCGGATCTGGAAGCCGTCCTCGTCGGCATCGGTACAGATGATGATCTTTGCCCAACGAAGCGCGTTTATGTCGAAGGCGGGCATATCGGTCTTGACCTTGCCGTGAAGCTCGACGCCGCAGCCGATGACCTTTAAAAGATCGGTGATGATATCGCTCTTGAAGATGCGATCGTAGGGCGCCTTCAGACAGTTAAGCGTCTTACCTCTTACGGGAATGATGGCCTGATATTCGGCGTTTCTGCCCAGCTTACAGGACGAAAGTGCCGAGTCGCCCTCCACGATATAAAGCTCGCGGACGGCGGGATCTTTCGAGCGGCAGTTGACGAATTTTTCCACGCGGTTGGCGATATCCAGCGTTCCCGTCAGCTTTTTCTTGATGTTGAGACGCTCCTTTTCAGCGGATTCGCGGCTGCGCTTATTGACAAGCACTTGATTGGCAAAAAGCTCGGCGGCGGTTGGATTCTCGGCAAAATAGATCTCAAGATGCTGCTTGATAGAATCGCACATCGCCTCGTAGATGAAGCTGTTGGTAATGGATTTCTTGGTCTGGTTTTCGTAGGATGTCACCGTAGAAAAGCTATTGATGACCAGCACCAGACAGTCGCTGACATCGTTGAAGGTGATCTTGGACTCGTTTTTTGTGTATTTTCCCGCGTTTTTGATATATTTATCCAGTGCGGAAACGAAGCCGATCTTCACGGCGCGGTCGGGCGAGCCGCCGTATTCAAGAAAGCTTGAGTTGTGATAATACTCAATTACGTTGACGGAGTTGGAAACGCAGAAGGAGAAGTCGGCCTTAAGCTTGTAGTCGTCCTTGTCCTCGCGGTCGCGGCCCTTGGTTTCAAGGTGCCAGAAGCTAGGTGCGGTGAGGGCACTTTCGCCCGCAAGCTCCGAGATATAGTCGGAAATGCCGTTTTCGTATAGAAATTTTTGCTCGGTAAAGCTGCCGTTTTCTTGTTCGAGACGCAAAACGAAGGAAATTCCTGCGTTTACGACAGACTGACGGCGCATGGTTTCGATAAAGAATTCGTGCGGGATGCTGATATCGGTAAAGACCTCAAGATCGGGACGCCAACGGATCACCGTACCCGTACGGCGTTCCTTCTTTTCCAGCTCTCTTTCCTCAAGCTCGGACACAGGCTCACCCTTGCGGAAGCGGATCGAGCGAACCGTGGTGCCGTCGTAAGAATAGACGTCCATATATTCGGAGCTATACTGCGTAGCACAGGCACCGAGGCCGTTAAGACCGAGTGAATATTCGTAGGCCGAGTCGCCTCCGTTGTTGTCGTATTTACCTCCCGCGTAAAGCTCGCAGTAAATGAGATCCCAGTTCCATCTTCCCTCGACCTCGTTATAGCCGAGCGGGACGCCGCGTCCGTGGTCGTCCACCTCGATGGAGCGGTCGCGATACGCCGTCACGCGTATCTCTTTTCCGTGTCCCTCGCGTGCCTCGTCGACCGAGTTTGAGAGGATCTCGAAGAAGGAATGCTCGCATCCCTCAAGTCCGTCCGAGCCGAAGATAACGCCGGGGCGTTTTCTTACGCGGTCGGCACCCTTTAAGGAACGGATGCTTTGGTCGTTATATAATGTTTTTGCTCTTTCTATATCTTTTGCCACTTGTCCTTTTCCTTTCTCGGTTTATTCTGCTGCGGGTACGATCGGCTTGCAAACGTCCACAAATCCGCGTGCGCGGGACACTTCAAGCAGCTTGTCGATCGAAAGCTCAATGGCACTGTTTGCACTGCCGCACGCGGGGAATACCGTTTGGAAGCGCTTCAGCGACTCGTCAAGCCAAACTGCCGTACCTTCGGGATTGGCGAAGGGGCATACGCCGCCTACCGCGTGTCCGGTTTTTGCGAGAACGTCATCAAACGCGAGCATTTTGGCTTTAAAGGCGAAGGTTTCTTTGAATTTGTGGTTATCGATCTTCACGTCACCTGCCGTGACCACGAGAATGCAACCGCCCTCTTTTGTCTCAAGCGAGAGGGTTTTGGCGATGCGCGCCTCCTCGGTTCCGAGAGCCAGAGCGGCGAGAGCCACGGTGGCGCTGGATACCTCAAATTCACGGATCTCGCCGTCAAGACCGAAGGGCTTCAAATATTCTCTCACGTTTTCAATCGCCATAATCTCTACCTCACTTTATTTCTTCTTACTATTATACCAAAAAAATCCGCATTTGAAAAGGGTGTTTTGGAAATTATTTTATTATTTTTTATAGAAATTCTATTGCATAAATAGAAGAAAAAGTATATAATATTATAGTTATAGTCTTGATTGGGAGGTGTGCCGATGCGACACGAAGAATTTTTGGAAAAGATCCGCTTTCTTACCTGTGCGGTGTTAGGCTTCGGGGTGTCCAACCGTCCTCTCGTACGTTTTCTTATGGAGCTTGGTGCCAAGAGCATCACCGTTCACGACAAAAAGAGCGTAGAAGAGCTTGGCGGGGAGGCAGAAGCGCTTGCCAGCGAGGGTGTGGGTTTCGTGACGGGGGAAAGCTATCTCGACGCGATCGATGCCGATGTGATCTTCCGCTCGCCCGGTATTCGCGCCGACAAGGGCGGCATTCCCGAAGCACTTGCGCGGGGAGCCTTTCTCACCTCGGAAATGGAGCTTTTCTTTGCGATGACGCCTGCGCGCATTATCGCCGTGACGGGAAGTGACGGCAAGACCACCACGACCACGCTGATCTCCAAAATTCTCGCCGCTTCGCTTGCTAAAAGCGGAGAGGGGAGAGTCTACGTTGGGGGCAACATCGGGGAGCCGCTTTTGCCGTATGTGAGAGAGATGACGGCCAAGGATTTTGCTGTGGTAGAGCTCTCCAGCTTTCAGCTTATGACCATGAAGCAGTCGCCGTGGCGTGCGGTCATTACCAATCTCTCGCCCAATCATCTCGATTGGCACACCGATATGGAGGAATATATCGAGGCCAAGCGCAACATTTGCTCGCATTCCGAGATCACGCTTCTCGTCACCAACGCCGAGAACGACGTGACGGCGCGGCTTGCCGCAGAGCAGGAGGGATGCGTGACGCTCTTTTCCTCGAAAACCGACGACAAGGAGCGGCTGACGGAAGGAGATCCCAAGCGGCACGCGATCTACGAAAAGGACGGCAAGATATGTTTCTTTGACGGTAAGGATGAGCGCGAGATCTTAAAAACGGCGGACATTCGGTTGCTTGGGCGGCACAACGTGGAAAATTATATGGCGGCCATTGCGGTGCTGGAGGGCCTTGCGGATGCGGAAAGCATTCGAGAGATCGCCACGAGCTTTGGCGGCGTGGAGCATCGTTTGGAGTTTGTCCGTGAGCTTGACGGCGTGCGTTACATCAACAGCTCGATCGATTCCAGCCCCTCGCGCACGGCGGCGGCACTCTCGGCGCTCACCGAAAAGCCGATCGTGCTTTGCGGCGGCTACGACAAGCACATTCCCTTCGAACCGCTTGGCGTCGCGCTTTGCGAGCGCGCAAAGGCGGTGGTACTGACGGGTGCAACCGCACCGAAGATTGCGGACGCGATCGCAAACACGGGAATGGATGCGCCGCCCGTGTATTTGGAGTCGGATTTTGGGGAGGCGGTATACCGATGCCGCGCCCTTGCCGCGAGCGGCGATATCGTTTTGCTCTCGCCCGCGTGTGCCAGCTTTGACGCGTTTGAGAATTTTATGGCACGCGGCAAATATTTCAAAAAAATCGTAACGGAAATGGAATAAAAGATGGAACTTTTCGAAAAAATAATCCAAATCTCCTCCATGATGTCGGTCACGGGCTATGAGGACTACGAGGATTCCTCACTCCGTGATCTTGTGGAGGGAGAATTTGACGCGATCGAGGCCGATGCGCTCAAAAACCGCATCCTCGTGAAAAAATGCGGCCGCGAAAACGCGCCTAAGATCCTCATTGACACGCATTTTGACGAGATCGGAATGTACGTCAGCGACATTCATGAGGGCGGCTTCCTTTCGGTCGTCAACATCGGAGGCCTTGATACACGCATTTTGCAGGCGGCCGACGTGATGATCTACGGCAAGAAGCTGCTTCGCGGTGTCATTGCCTCCACACCGCCGCATTTGGCGCGCGCGGAGGATAAGGGCAAGCTTTGCGCGGTGGACAAGCTCTTCATCGATACGGGCTACGATAAGCAGGCGCTCGCCTCGCTCGTTGCGATCGGCACGCCCGTGGGCTTTGCTCCGAAATATACCCGTCTTGGTGAAAAAATGCTGGCAGGCAAGGGCTTTGACAACAAGGCCTGCGCGGCCTGCGCCATCGAGGCGATCACCAAGACCGCACGCGAGGAGCTGGCGGGCGACGTCTATCTGTTGCTTTCGGCACATGAGGAGACCGACCGCTTGGGCGGTGTGGTGTGTGGTGCGTACCGCATTCTTCCTGACTACGCCATGGTGGTGGACGTCAACCTCGGTCGCACACCCGACACGCCTACGCACGAAACGGTGGCGCTTGGCAAGGGAATCTCGGTCACACTTTCGGCGGTGACCGACCGCAAGCTGACCGCGCGTACGCTGGCACTTGCCGAGGAAAAGGAGATCCCCGTGCAGAGAATCGTATCGGCCAATTCCACGGGCACCAACGCCGAAACGCTTGGGCTCGTAAAGGGCGGCATTCCCGTGGTGGACGTGGGACTGCCCTTAAAGTCGATGCATACCTATAACGAGGTCTTGCATCTTGACGATTGCGATACGCTTACGGCACTGATCGCGGCCTTTATTTGCGATAAAAAGACGGCGGAGGTGTTCGCATGAGTGAGAAATTAGAATTGCTTCGCTCGCTTTGTCTTGCCTTTGGCCCCTCGGGATGCGAGGATGAGGTGCGAGAGAAGATCCTTGCAGAAGGAAAGAAATATTGCGCCGATCACCGCGTGGACGGCATGGGAAATCTTGTTTTCTCGTTTCGTCCCGAGGGAGCAACGAAAAAAATGATGCTCTCGGCTCATATGGACGAGGTTGGCTTTATGATCCACACGGTCACCGACGAGGGCTATTTGAAATTTGCCACGCTCGGCGGGATCGACGAGAGGGTGCTTTGCGGAAGATGCGTTACGGTGGGGAACGAGACGCGGCGTGTGAGCGGCGTGATCGCCTCCAAGGCCATTCACCATCAGGACGCCGACGAGCGCAAAAAGACCACGCCCGCGAAGGAGATGCTGATCGACATCGGCGCATCCTCGAAGGAGGAGGCCGAAAAGCTGGTTTCGATCGGCGATTTTGGTACCTTTGACAGCGAATTTTATGAGTTCGGTGACGAGAAGGCACCGCTTATAAAGTCCAAGGCACTTGACGACCGTCTCGGTTGCGCGGTGATGCTTCTCACGATGCGCAAGATCGCCTCGGGCGAGATCACGCCAAGCATGGAGGTGGACTTCTGCTTCACGGTGCGCGAGGAGCTTGGGCTTTCGGGCGCGAAGGTGGTCGCGGAGCGACTTGCTCCCGATTACGCGATTGTGCTGGAAACGACGGCGATTGCCGATGTTGCGGGTACCGAAGCATCACTTCGCGTGGCTGACGTGGGGCAGGGTGGCGCGATCTCACTTTTGGATCGCTCCACCATTTACGACACGGCTTTCGTGCGTTACGCGCTGGAGCTTGCCGAGGCGAACGGCGTTCCCGCGCAGGTCAAGCGTTTTGTTTCGGGCGGAAACGACGCGGGACATATCCACAAGAGCGGAAAGGGCGTCAAGTGCTTGGCGCTTTCCGCGCCGACTCGCTATCTCCATTCGCCCTCCTGTGTGGCGGCACTTGCCGATTATGAGGCGGTTGAGAGGTTGGTAGCACTCATGCTGAACGACGCGGATCTGGAAAGGAAGGTATAACATGTATCAAACACTCAAGGAACTGATAAAGGTACACGGTGTTTCGGGCCGAGAGGGAGCAGTGGCCAAGGCCATTTCCGAAAAAATAGCCCCCTACGTGGACGAGATCTCTACCGATGCGCTCGGCAACTTGATCGCGCTGAAAAAGGGAAACGGCGAGAATAAGAGAAAGCGTATGCTTTGCGCGCATATGGACGAGATCGGATTTATCGTCACGTATATTGAGGATAACGGCTTTTTGCGCGTCTCGAATATCGGCGGTATCCGCTTTATTCCCTCGGCATATATGCCCGTGGTTTTTGAAAACGGACTGCACGGTGTGGTGGCACCCGACGAGGAGCTTGCCAAAAAAGAGGATTACAAGGCAACGAATTTTTATATCGACATCGGTGCCAAGGATAAGAAGGACGCCGAAAAGCGCGTAAAGATCGGGGATTGTGCCGTGATCGAGCCCTCGCTTACCCGTCTTGCCGGTGCAAGAGTTGCCGCGCGCCCCGTGGATGATCGCATCGGATGCGCCATTCTCGTGGATATTGCCAAGCGGCTGGAAGTTCTCAAGGACGATGTGTATTTCGTCTTTTCGGTGCAGGAGGAGGTCGGCTGTCGCGGTGCGAAAACGGCGGCCTTTGCCATCAAGCCCGACGACGCGCTCGTCTTTGACGTGACGGGCACGGGCGACGTGCCGGGAGCCAAGCCCATGGCGATCTCACTTGGAAAGGGCGCGGCTATTAAGGTGAAGGACAGCTCGGTCATTTGCCATGCGGAAACGGTCGCTCGCTTGCAGGAGCTTGCGCGGGAGAAAAAGATTCCTTATCAAATGGAGATCCTGACCTACGGAGGTACCGACACGAGCTCCATACAGATGACGGGAGTCGGCGCCAAGGTCGGTGCGATCTCGATTCCCACGCGCAACATTCACACGGCGACGGAGATCGTGGATATGCACGATGTCGAGGCCTGCCGCGATCTTGCGCTGGCGTATCTTTGGGCGGAATAAGGAGAAGACTATGGAATTTTCACAAGAACTTTTGGCACTCGCGGCCGAGGCCGAGGCAAAGCTTGCTGATATTTTTGCCGAAATCGACCGTGTTTCCTTTGACAATACCTCAAAGATCATGGACAGCTTCCGTGAGCATCGTGTTTCGGACGCTATGTTCAATCCCACCAGCGGATACGGCTACGACGACAGAGGTCGTGAGGTGCTGGACGAAATTTGGGCTGACGTGATGGGTGCCGAGGCGGCACTTGTGCGCCCACAGATCGTCAATGGCACGCAGGCCTTGACCATCGGACTTTTTGGCCTTTTGCGCCCCGGAGACCTCATGCTTTCGATCGCGGGCAAGCCCTACGACACGCTTGAGGAAGTGATCGGTATCGGCGGAAAAACCGGCAACGGAAGCCTTGCGGATTTCGGCGTGGACTACGAGAAGGTGGACCTTTTACCAAACGGTTGCTTTGATTTTCAAACGATTGAAAAACGGCTTGCCGAAAACGAGGGCAGAGTAAAGGTCGTGTTTATTCAGCGCTCGAAGGGATACCTCAATCGCAAGACGCTCAGTGTCCGCGAGATCGGTGAGGCAGTGGCCTTCGTCAAGGCGCGCGCCAAGGATTGCTTCGTGGTGGTGGATAACTGCTACGGCGAGTTCGTGGAGCGCGAGGAGCCCACGGCTGTGGGAGCCGACCTTGTCATTGGCTCGCTCATCAAAAACCCGGGCGGCGGCATGGCCGAGACGGGTGGTTACCTTGCGGGTAGCGCACGTGCCGTTGAGCTTGCCTCTTATCGTTTAACTTCGGTCGGAGTTGGCGGCGAGGTCGGTGCTTCGCTCGGTATGAATAAGAGTCTTTACAAGGGGCTTTTCTACGCGCCGCACACGGTGTCGCAGGCACTGAAAACCGCACATCTTGCGGCTTACATATTCGAAAAGCTCGGTTACCGTGTGGAGCCGCGCTTTGACGAGGTGCGGCACGATATCATTCAAACCGTGATCACCGAGGCGCCCGAAAAGCTGTGTGCGTTTTGCCGCGGCATCCAGAAGGGCTCACCCGTGGACGCTTTCGTGACGCCGGAGCCGTGGGATATGCCGGGATATGCCGACCAAGTGATCATGGCGGCGGGAGCCTTTACGCAGGGCTCATCCATCGAGCTTTCGGCCGATGGCCCGCTTCGTCCGCCTTACACCGCCTTCTTCCAAGGGGGACTTACCTACGAGAGCGGAAAGATCGGCATTTTGGCGGCGGCACAAGAGATGATGAATCTTTGATTGTTTACAAAAAATTTGTTGATATTTCTCGGATAATCTGATACAATATATTCTGTAATATCCTGTAATTTGAAAAGTGAAAGGTGAAAGATCAAATGAAAAAAATAATTGCCGTTTTACTTCTTGCTATTATGGTTTTGGGTGTCGTTTCCTGCGGAGAGCAGGTGGAGGCTCCTTCGGGCTTTCAGGTGGCCTCGGTGGACAGCGATCCCTTCTATTTATACGTTCCGAACAGTTGGACGAGCAATGCCTCCAGCGGCATTTCCAGTGCGTATTGCTCGACGGCGGGCAGCGTGCTCGTCAGTGCCTTCGCGCAAAAGAACGACGCAGGCATCTCGCTTGAGCAGTATACTGCTAAAACGCTGGAAAGCTTCCAGAGAACGCTTGAGGAGTTTGAGCTTGTGACCAAGAAGTTGGAGGAGACCGTGCTGGGCTCCTACGCGGCGTATTGCTTTGACTATACGGCTACCTCTGGTAAAAAGGATATGGCCTTCCGCACGTACGTTTCCAACTACGCCGAGGGCTTTACGGTTTTGACCTATAGCGCGGTAAAGGATTCCTTTGCAACCTATGAGGAGGACTTTGGCGAGATCGTTTCCAAGTTCACCTTCAAGGTCGAGAACGAAAACGAGATTCCCTCGAAGGAGCAAAACAGCGAGGTGATCGAGGGCTGGCAGCTTGCCTCCAATATCAAATATGAGTATGATTTCTACGTTCCGAAGGCTTGGCGTGTAGACAAGACCACCGAGATTCCCACCGCATATTGCTCGGAGGAGTCGCAGGACAATTCGAACGTAACGCTGATGTCCTATGTTTTGAATGAGCCGATGACAGCCGCGGAATATTGGGAGAAGACCAAGAGTGAGCTTACGTATGACTATACCGTGTTCACCACCGACGAGAATGCAACGCTTGGCGGACTTTCGGCCGTTGCCGTTGAGTACGAGACCGGCCTTGTGGGCATGATGTACCGTATCAAGCAGGTGTTCTGCGCGACCTCGAATATGGTCTACGTTTTCACCTACACCTCGGATGCCACCCATTACGACACGCACTTGGATGCCGTGAACGAGACGATCGCTATGTTTGAGTTTCACTGATCTTTCATGAAAGAAATCTATCTTGATAACAGCGCCACGACGCCGCTTTGCGAAGGCGCAATTGAAGCCATGGGGCGTGCAATGCGGACGTACGGAAATCCGTCCTCGCTTCACACGATGGGGCATGAGGCGCAAAAGCTTGTGGATGCGGCAAGAGAGGGAATCGGAAGTGCGCTTGGCGTGCGGATGATGAAGCCGGGGGAGCTGATCTTTACCTCCTGCGGAACCGAGGCCAATAACCTTGCCATCTTTGGCGTGGCGTATGCCAAGGCTCGCCGCGTGGCGAACAAAATCGTAACGACCGACTCGGAGCATCCGTCGGTGGAAAAGTCGCTCCGTATGCTTGAGGCGGACGGCTTTGAGGTCGTTCGCATCTCGACGCGAGGTGGTGTGCTGAATTTTGAACAGCTCGAGAACGCACTTGACGAAAAGGTGCTTTTGTTGACCATGATGATGGTCAACAACGAAACGGGAGCCGCGTACGACCTTTCGCGCGTCTTTCGGCTTGCGAAGGAGAGATGTCCGTCGGCCGTCACGCATTGTGACGCCGTGCAGGGCTTCCTCAAGCTTCGCTTTTCCCCTACCGCGATCGGCGCTGACCTCGTGAGCATCAGCGCGCATAAAATACATGGCCCTAAGGGTGTAGGCGCACTTTATGTGAACCGTGAGATCTTGAAGCAGAAAAAGCTTGCTCCCCGTCTTTTTGGCGGTGGACAGGAATTTGGCTTTCGGTCTGGCACCGAAAACGTGATCGGTATCGTCGGCTTTGGCGCGGCGGTACGCGAGACGGGAAGGGGACTTGACGAAAAGCTTCAAAGAATGGCATCGCTCCGCGAGTATGCGCTTCTTAAGCTGTCGGCACTTGACGTGACGCTGAACGTGCCGATCGGGGACTGTGCGCCGCACATTCTTAACTTTACGCTTCCGCGCATCAAGAGCGAGACCATGCTTCACTATCTTTCGGGCGAGGGGATCTACGTTTCGAGTGGCTCGGCCTGCTCGTCACATTCCCATGCACCCAGTCCCACACTTCTTGCGTTTGGACTTTCGCCAAGCGACGCAGAAAATTCCATTCGCGTAAGTCTTTCGGAGTACAACACCGAGGAGGAGATCGACCGCTTTGTTGAATGCCTCAAAAACGGTCTTGGCGTTTTAGTTCGTGTGCGCAAATAAAAAACGGCATAAAAAATACGGTGAGACATGAAGTCTCGCCGTATTTTTGTTTCATATTAAAGAACCAACGAGGGAGCGGTATAAATTCTTGCCGCAAGTTCTTGGTTGAGCATATACAAACTCTTGGGATCCGATCCGAACAGATCCATCTTGGTGATCAGATCGTTGGCATTGGTCTCCTCCTCACCTTGCTCCTTGACGAACCAATCCAAGAATTGCATCGTGCGGAAATCCTTCACGTCGTAAGCCGCCGCGTAAATATCGTTGATAAGCGAGGTTACATATTCTTCGTGCTCAAGCCCCGCCTTCAGAACGTCCATGTGGCAGGTGAAGACCTTGTCTGGCTTATTGATGGCCTCCAAGGTGACGACTTGGTTTTCATTCTGCAGATATTGATAGAAAAGCATGGCATGATCACGCTCCTCCTGTGCCTGTACCATATACCAATTCGCAAAGCCATCAAGGCCTTTCGCCTTGAAATAATTCGAAAAATCAAGGTAAAGGTAGGCGGAATAAAATTCTTTGTTAATTTGCTCATTTAAAAGTTCACGTACTTTTGCATTCATTTTTACACCCTCCAATGCTTTGATATTTTTATTGTAGCATAACTTTGTTTACAAGTCAAGACTGTTTTTTTCTCAGCTCGGGAAGAGCCATCGCGAAGATTGCGGCGAAGCCGACGAGGGCAAGAAGCGTGCAAAGCAGATAATCCCAAACGCCGAAGCTACCGAAGTTTTTATCGGCGAAGATCTCGGGCAGGGAGCCGAGCATAAAGCCGAAAATGACGAGATAGGTGGCGCGCGGGACGCACTTGAGCAGCTGCTCCACGGCGTAGGCCGTCAAGAGCACGCCGATCACGGCACCGATGCCGAGCGGCACAAGGGGAAGAATATCCAGACGGGAAACGTGATCCATGATCTCGCCGTAAATGCCGAGAACGTAAAGCATTTGCGACAGGCTGATGCCGGGAAGCACGAAGCCGATGGCTACGAGGATGCCGCAAAGAAGCTGAAGAAGGACGCTCTTCACGCTCAAAGCGATCGGAATGGAAAAGAGATCACTTGGAATTTTGGAGATCGCAAAGACGCAAGCAATACCAAGCACAACGAAGAGAACGTCCAACGGCTTTGGACGGTGGATCTCGGCCGATTTCAAAATGATCGGAATGCCGCCCGCCACCGCGCCCGCAAAGAAGAAGCAGACGGCCAGCGGAAAGCGCGCCATGAGCATGGTGACGAGATTCGAAAACAGCACGAAGCCAACAATGCCCGCAACTCCTGCTTCCAACAAAAAGATAAAAGCTTTTTTACGGTTTTTGCCGCCCGGCAGAAAGGCACCGACCGCCTCGATGAGCTTGTCGTAAATGCCGAGAATCATGGCCATGGAGCCGCCGCTCACACCGGGAACGGTCAGCGTGCCGCCGATCCAAAGACCCTTCAGCACGGTAAACAGTGCGTTTTTCATTTTCTTCTCCGTTCTTTTATTCGAGGGTAACGGTTTTGCCCGTTTTGGCCGATTCGTAGATCGCACCGATCAGCTTAACGCAATCGGCACCCGTGGTGGGTAGCACCTCGGGGTCGCGGTCATCGCGCACCGCAAGAATCATATCCTCAACAACGTGGCGGTGGCCGTACAGCTTGTCCGGCTCGAGCTTAGCCGCCTCGCGATTTCCCTTGCCGTAGCGTGCGAGCATCATTTCCTCCTCGTCGTCCTCGTCCATATCTGCAAGAGGCTCGCGCATCTTCCAAGTCTTGAGCGTATCGGCATCGGCCTCAATACTACCGTTCGTGCCGTAGAGCATGATCTCGGTGGAGATGCCGGGGTAAGCGCAGGTGGTGCTTACGAAGGTGGCCGTAGCGCCGTTTTTGAATTTGACGAGCGAGGCGGTGAGATCCTCGGTTTCGATGTCGTGGTTATAGATACCCATGGTGGAGGTGACCGACGCGGGCTCGCCCATGAACCACAGCATAAGGTCTACGGTGTGGATGGCCTGATTCATAAGCGAGCCGCCGCCGTCCATCGCCCAGGTCCCGTGCCAATTATTATCGTAATATCTTTGGTCGCGATACCATTTGACTGCAAAGGTACCAAGCACCAGCTTCCCGAGTCGGCCGTCCTCGACCGCCGTTTTGATGGGATACATATTGAGATTGTAGCGGTTTTGGAAGACTACACCCGCCTTTTTCCCCGTTTTCTTGCGTGTTTCCTCGATGAGCATCGCGCGTTCATAGGTGATGTCAAGCGGCTTTTCCACAAGCACGTGCTTCCCTGCCTCCATAGCGCGCACCGCAAAATCGGCGTGCATGGCGCTGGGGAGGCAGACGCTGATGATATCCACTCGCGCATCCTTTAAAAGCTCCTCAAAGTCGCGGTAAAGCGTGATGCCCTCGTAAAGAGTCGCCGCCTTTTCAAGACGTTTTTCGTCAATATCGCAGACTGCGATAAGCTCGGCGTGCTCGGACGCCGCAGCAGCCTCTGCGTGAGCCATTCCGATGCCAAGACCGAGAACAGCGTATCCTATCTTTTTCATAACGATGCTCCTTTATGTATTTTGTGATTTTTTGAAATTTTAATTCCTTTTTCGAAGCAAGGCCGTTCGCGGATTGCCCGAAAGGTCATTCTCTACCGCGCAGGAGAAGCCGAAGGCTTCGGCCAGCTTTTCGATATCCTTTTTTTGATCGAAGCCGATCTCAAATAAGATAAACCCGTTTTCCTTCAGACGCGCGGTGTGATGTGCGAGAATGGCGCGGTAAAAATCCAGCCCGTCCGCACCGCCGTCAAGTGCCGCGCGTGGCTCGGAAAAAAGCTCCTCCTCAAGCGAGTCAATAATTGCGGTACGAATATAGGGGGGGTTGGATAAAATGGCATCGAAGCTCTCCTCGCCAAGCGGCGCATCCTTATGCAGAACGTCGGCCAGAACCAAGGCAACACGTCCCTCTACGCCGTTTCGCGCCGCGTTTCGTGCTGCCAAGTCCAGCGTTTCGGGGAAAAGATCGGCGGCAAGCGCGCGACAGTCCGCGCGGTGCTTCAAGACCGAGATGGCAATACATCCGCTTCCTGTGCAAAGATCGGCAAAGTAGGCGTTCTCGGGAAGAAGGGAAATAGCCTTTTCCACCAAGCACTCGGTGTCGGAACGGGGGATCAGACATTTTTCATTGACGAAATACGTCTCTTCAAAAAAATCCCATTCGCCGAACAGATATTGAAGCGGATAGTGCTCGCATCGGCGGTCAAGGGCAGCTATGAGAGCTTCACTTTCATAGTTTCTTTCGGGGGAGGAATAGAGCTGTGCGCGTGGTACACCGCAGAAATGCCACAAAAGGAGCGCGGCCTCGGTCTCGGCGTTTTCGATGCCCGCATCCTTGAGGCAGTCGACGATTTGGCCGTACGTCATGTTCTTTCCTCCTAAAACATAATAATTCACTCTATTATAATGCTTTTCTTTGGCTTTGTCAAGCCGCAAAATGTATTATTTAAGAGCTTTTGCAAGCTTGGCAAGCGCTCCCTTTTCGATGCGGCTGACGTAGGAGCGTGAGATGCCGAGCTTTGCCGCAATCTCCCGTTGCGTCATGACCTTATGTCCGTAAAGACCGTAGCGCAAAACGATGATCTGCCGCTCTCGCTCGTCAAGAATGCTTTCCACGAGCGAGAGAGCTTTTGAGGTCTGCATACCGCGTTCCACCTCCTCGCTCACGTTTTCGTCTGAGCAGATAAAGTCGCTATAAGTAAGGGGATTGCCGTCTCGGTCTACGTCGATGGTTTCGCCTAAGGAGACTTCGGCGGCCAACTTTTTTTGCGAGCGAAAATGCATCAAAATTTCGTTTTGAATGCATTTGGCCGCGTACGTAGCAAAGCGGGCGCCATTTTCGGGGGAAAAGCTATCTACTGCTTTGACCAGTCCAATGGTGCCGATCGATACGAGATCCTCCTGCGAATGCGCTTGCGAATAGTATTTTCTTACGATGTGTGAGACTAAGCGCAAATTGTGAAGAATCAGCTTTTGGCGTGCGCTCTCGTCCCCCTGGGCCGTCTGTTCGATACAAAGGGCTTCCTCGGCGGGCGAGAGAGGGGGCGGGAATTTTTGCGGCGTGCCGATGCCGAGAAGAATGTGCGTGAAACGGGAAATGAGCGAAAAGATCTGCCAAAACATAACGCGTCCTCCTTTTCGATATATCTTCATTTTATGCAGGAACGGCACGTCCTTTGATGAAAAGAGAAAGATAGGACAAGGGCAGAAGAAAGAAAACGGAATTTTTGGTATATAAACAAAAAATGTTTCGCGCTTGAGAGCTTTATAACGAAACGGCATTCCGAGATCGGAATGCCGTTGGTTTTCTTTGTTTTTTTATCGGTCGGATGTTAGCAGAAAACTTGGATAAGCTCAATGGCGATCCGAAGACCGTCCTTTAGGCTTTCCAGCTCGATCCACTCCTCGCGCGTGTGGCACAGGTCGCCGTTGTAAAGGCCAACTGCAACCGAGGGGATACCGATCGACATCGGGGCGTTGCAGTCGGTGGATGCCGATTCGCTGTGAAGCGGCTTCCCGATATATTTTTCAATGACTGAGCGGCAGGTGTTTGTCAACGCTTCAAGCGCGGCGGGGTCTACGTTTTTAGCGCAGGGTCTGTCGCCCACCAAGGTCACATTTACCTTTACTCGATCGTTTTGCGCCTCTCGGAAAATTGTTTCAAATTTTTCCTTCATATATTCCAAACAGTTGGCGTCGTCCGAGCGGTATTCGCAGAGCATTTTTGCGTTTTGTGCGATGGTGTTTACGCTGGTTCCTCCTTCAATGAGGCCTACGTTATAGGTCGTTTTGGTTCCCGCGGGCTTCGGCACCTCAATCTCATAGATGCGCGCAACGATATTCGCCAAGTTGGCGATCGCGTTTTCCTTGCCAAAGGAACAGAAGGAGTGACCGCCCTCGGTCAAGACCTCGACCTCGTAGCGATGCGAGCCGACGCAGGAGTCGTGCATCGTGTCGAGGTTACTGTCGAAGGAAATGAGACGGGCAATTCTTCCCGTATACTGCGCAAGGAGCGCGCGCGTTCCCTTCAGATTGCCAAGTCCTTCCTCGCAGGAGTTGCAAACGAAAAGAATACCGTTTTTGGGTGGGGTATGCGTTGCCTTTAAGTATTTGGCGGCCACCATCATTGCGGCAACGCAGGCTGTATCGTCGCCGATGCCGGGGCAAAAGGCTCGGCCGTCCTTTTCGTAGTAGGGCATAGGCTCGGTGTCGGGGAATACGGTGTCGGTGTGCGCCTCGAAGACCGTGATCTCGTTCGAGCCATCACAGTTCCATTCACAGACGACGTTTTTGGCTTCGTCGATATATACCTTGTCAAAGCCGAGCTTGTCAAGATACGCTTTGCAGTATGCCGCGCGCTTTTCCTCGTGGTGCGAGGGAGCGGGGATGGCGCAAAGCTCCTTTAAGAGCGCATATACTTCTTCGTTATAAGCTTCAAAATTCATGTTGGTGATCTCCTTTATAAAATGCTTCGCTTGCATTATATCACGTGTGTCACGAAAAGTCAACGATATTTTCTGTCCTTCAAGAAATAGGGTGAAATATAATAAGGAAGTTTTTCGGTATGGGTGAATTTTCTAAGAAAAGATTTGATCGGAGAGTAGGGAAACGAGGTCGAGTGCCTCAGATTCGGGGAGGGCTTTTTGCAACGCGTCGCGCATTGCCGCAAGGTCAACGGGGCGAGAGATCAGCGCGTGAGCCACCCGATCGGGAAGCGTCGTATCAAGCGCATCGGTGTAGAGCTTGAGATCGGCAATCACGCCGCCCGTCACCTGCATTTGCAATTCCACACTTCCAAAGGAGAGGCGACCGCTACAGGAGACATTGAAGGGGAGGGGGGAGCCGTAAAGATACGCCCGACTTCCAAAAAGCGCGGTAAACTCGGCGATGTTTTCGTCCTTGATCTCGTCGAGTGGTTCGTGCGGCAGCCCGTATACCTCACGGAAGGCGGTGAGAAGATGCTCTTTCATGCGCGCGCAGGTGAGCGTTGGCGCAAGCTCCGTGAGGTTGACCACACGCGAGCGTACCGATTTTACGCCCTTGGCCTCCAGCTTTGCCTTGGGCGGCGTGAGGTAGCGCGTCATTTTTTCGGTGTCGGCCGCGATCATCAGCGTGCCGTGGTGGTAGGAGTGTCCTTTGCTGTGATAAAAGGCGTTGCCTGAAAACTTTCGGCCGTCGGCCAGAACGTCGTTGCGTCCCGAACGTTCGGTCGCGATTCCTGCCAGCGCGCAGGCTCTTTGAATGACCGAGAGCTGCTTGTCCACGTCAAAATTTTCGGTGGCGCAAAGGAAGGTGAAGTTCAGGTTGCCAAGATCGTGAAAAACCGCGCCGCCGCCCGAAAGGCGCCGCGCAAGATGTCCGCCCTCGCTCTCCAAAAGCTCGGTGCGGCATTCCGCAAGGGCGTTTTGGTTCTTGCCGATCACAACGGTGTTTTGATTTTGCCACAAATAGAGAATAAAGGTCTCACCGTCCACCTCGTCGAATAAATATTTTTCGCGGGCAAGATTGGCGTAGGGGTCAAAATCGTTACTTATATAAAAATGAAGTTTTTTTATCACGTTTTCTCCTTGCTTTCGGTAAAAATACAACAATATTTTAATATATCTTGTGAAAAATGTCAATAGACAATTTGAGAGATGCGTGATATAATAATGTTATAATATGTTATAAACTTGAATGCTTAAAACGGGAGGTTTTATGAATCGCATCAGACAGGATCGTATCAAAAAATATATTGAAAATCAAAACATCGTCACGATTAAGGAGCTTCGCGAGCTTTTTCCCGACGTTTCGCTTATGACGCTTCACCGCGATCTTACTGCGCTTGAGGAAATGGGGGTGCTGACCAAATTCCGCGGCGGCGCCCGCTCGGTGCATCAGCGCGACGAGGTCGAATTTGACATTCGAATGAAGGAAAATAATGCGGGCAAGCTTTCCATGGTCAAAAAGGCCATGAAGCTGATAAAGGCCCAAAGCTCGCTTTTTTTGGATGCGAGCACGTCCAATCTTTTTTTGGCAAGCAAACTTCCCGATGTGGATCTCAACGTCACCACGATCAGCCCAAATATTGCGCTTGAGCTTTGCAAGCTCAAAAATCCCGTGGTCAATTTGTGCGGTGGCACCATGAATCGTCGAACGTTGTCGGTTTCGGGGGTGAACACGCTGGATCTTCTCGATCGGATCAATATTGATCTGGCGTTTATCGGCGTTTCGGGTTGTTCAGCCGAGGAAGGCTTTACCTGCGGCACCGAGGCCGATATGCTCATTAAAAGTCGCGTGATACGGAAGGCTCGCACGACTGTGGTGCTTTGCGGTGCAGATAAGCTGAAGCGTCTGATGCCGTATACCTTTGCTACCTTTTCCGATGTGGACTATATTATAAGCGACCAGCCCTTGCCTGAGGCCTTCGTTCAAAAATGCCAAGAAAACGGGGTGAAAATCCTGTAAAATTGATTGTAGATTTTTCGGAAAAGTAATTGACACAAATGTTATAATATGTTATAATAAACTGATATCATATTTTAAGGAGGATTTGTTTTGGCAAATGCTGTAATCATGCCCAAGGCCGGTATCACGGTAGAAAGCTGTATCATCGGTAATTGGGAGAAAAAAGTTGGAGATGCGGTAAAGGTAGGAGATATTCTCTTTACATACGAAACCGACAAGGCAAGTTTCGAATGTGAATCTACCGCAGAGGGTACCTTGCTTGAGATCTTCTATAACGAAGGTGACGAGGTTCCTTGTCTTGTAAACGTTTGTGCGGTTGGAAATCCCGGCGAGGATTGCTCCGCCCTTCGTCCCGAATCTGCTGCTCCCGCGGCAGCTGAGGAAAAGCCTGCCGAGGCACCTGCTGCCGAGGAGAAGAAGGCAGAGGTTGCCGCTCCTGTGGCTACCACGGCCGTAGATGGCGCAAAGACTGCGATCTCCCCCAGAGCCAAGAAGCTCGCAGAGCGTGCAGGCGTTGACGCCGCACTTGCTACCCCCACGGGCCCGAACGGCCGAATCATCGAGCGCGACGTGAGAACGCTGATGGACAACCCCGTAGTTGCTGCGGCAAAGGTTGAGGCACCTGTAGCGGCACCCGCCGTCAATGCCGTCGTCGACGAGGCCGAGTACACCGACGTGAAGTTCAGCGGTATCCGCCGTGCGATCAGCAAGTCGATGCACACCTCGCTGTCCACCATGGCACAGCTTACGCACACCACCTCCTTCGACGCTACCACCATTCTTGCTTATCGCAAGATGCTTAAGGCGGCCGAGGGTGAGTATGCGGGCATCACGCTTGGCGACATCATTCTTTATGCCGTTTCGAGAACGCTTCTCAATCACCCCGACCTCAACGCGCATATGCTTGACGACAACAACATCCGTCTGTTTAAGCATGTCAACCTCGGCGTTGCCGTTGACACGCCCAGAGGACTTATGGTTCCCACCATTTTCCACGCAGACGAGATGAGCCTTCTTGAGATCTCGAAGGCCGTGAAGTCGCTTGCCGCACAGTGCCGCGAGGGCAACATCAGCCCCGATAAGCTTACGGGCGGAACCTTCACGGTTTCCAACCTCGGCAACATGGGTGTTGAGTCCTTCACGCCCGTTATCAACCCGCCTCAGACGGGTATCCTTGGTGTTTGCTGCACTACGGAGCGCGTAAGAAAGGCTGCCGACGGCTCGCTTCAGGTCTACTCCGCAATGGGTCTCAGCCTCACTTACGACCACCGCGCCGTAGACGGCTCGCCCGCAGCTCGCTTCCAGAAGGAGCTTGCTCATAATCTTGAAAACTTTACGGCACTTCTTGCTAAATAAGGAGATCATACTATGGAAATTTTTGATTTGTTGGTTGTGGGCGGCGGTCCCGGCGGATATCTTTGCGCCGAGCGTGCGGCTCAGGGCGGCATGAAGGTTGCCGTATTCGAGAAGAAGGCACTTGGAGGCACCTGCCTGAATGAAGGTTGTATTCCCACCAAGACCCTCCTTAATTCCTCGAAGATGTACAGACATGCCAAGGAGAGCGAGGCGTACGGCGTTACGGCTACGGGCGTTACCTACGATCACGCTAAGGTCGTTGAGAGAAAGAACGGCGTGGTTAAGACCCTCGTTGCAGGCGTTGGCGCTACCATGAAGGGCAATAAGGTTACGGTCGTTACGGCAAATGCCGTGATCAAGGGCCGCACCGAGAACGGCTTTGCCGTTGAGGCAGATGGCGTGGTGTACGAGGGTAAGCGTCTTACCATCGCATCGGGCTCCGAGACCGTGGTTCCTCCCGTTCCCGGCCTTAAGGAAGGCCTTGCAAGCGGATTCGTACTTACCAACCGCGAGGTTCTTGATGAAAAGACTCTCCCGAAGAGCATCGTTGTCATTGGCGGTGGTGTTATCGGTCTTGAGATGGCTTACTATTTCGCAAGCGTTGGCGTTGCCGTCACCGTAATCGAGATGATGCCCAAGATCGCCGGCGCAACCGATCCCGAGATCTGTAAGGTCCTTACCGACGCTTTCGTAAAGCGCGGTATGGTATTCAAGCTTTCTTGTAAGGTGCTTGAGGTTAAGGCAAATAGTGTTATTTATGAAGAAAACGGCGAGAAGAAGGAGATCGCTTGCGATAAGGTTCTTCTTTCCGCAGGACGTAAGCCCTCCACGGCGGGCATCGGTATCGAGACGCTTCAGCTCGATATGGACAGAGCGGCGATCAAGACCGACCGTCACCTTTGCACCAATGTCTCGGGCGTTTACGCCGTTGGTGACTGCAACGGTAAGCTTATGCTTGCTCACACCGCATACCGTGAGGCAGAGGTTGCCGTAAACCATATGCTTGGTAAGGCAGACGAGATGCGCTACGACGTGATTCCTTCGGTTATCTACACCGATCCCGAGGTGGCAAGCGTTGGTTACAGCAAGGAAGCCGCCGAGGAGAAGGGCATGAAGGTCAAGGAGATCAAGCTGCCCATGTCCTACGCAGGCCGTTATCTCGCTGAGACCGACGGCGGCAAGGGCTTCATCAAGCTTGTGGTTGACACCGATAAGAACCGTCTTGTAGGTTGCCACATGGTAGGCTCCTATGCTTCCGAGATCATTATGACCGCTACGATGATGATCGACACCGAGCTGACACCCAACCGTCTCAAGAAGCTCGTGTTCCCGCATCCCACGGTTGCCGAGATCATTCGCGAGGCTATTTTCCACATATAAGAAAATAAATTCACATAAATTCATAAAGGAGAAAGAAAAATGCCAAAGAATTTATTCGTTGATCCCAAAGACACATTGGCAGCCGGTAAGATTACCTTTAAGAGCATTCCGGTAAACGCCTACAAGAAGACCATCAAGGAGGAGAGAAGCCGCTACAGCGACGAGGATCTCGTCCGTATCTATCGCGACATTACCGTTCTTCGTGAGTTCGAGTCGATGCTTAACCAGATCAAGACCCAGGGACTCTACAACGGTATCGAGACCACCTACCCCGGCCCCGCTCACCTTTCCATCGGACAGGAGGCAGCAGCCGTAGGTCAGGCATACCTTCTTGACCAGAACGACTTCTCGTTCGGTTCGCACCGTAGCCATTCCGAGATTTTGGCAAAGGCTCTCTCTTGTATCCATAAGCTGAGCGAGCAGGAGCTCATGACCATCATGGAGGGATTCCTTGGCGGTTCCGCTCTTCGCGCAACCGAAAAGCTCGGCCCGGTAAGCGACGTTAAGGAGCTTGCTATTCGTTTCATTCTTTACGGAACGCTGTCCGAGATCTTCGCTCGTGACACGGGCTTCCACAAGGGTATGGGTGGCTCGATGCACGCATTCTTCCTGCCCTTCGGTATCTACCCCAACAACGCAATCGTTGGTGGTTCGGCTGCTATCGCAACCGGTGCCGCACTCTTCAAGAAGATCAACGGCAAGCAGGGTATCGTCGTTTGCAACTCGGGTGACGGCTCGATGGCTCGCGGACCCGTTTGGGAGGCAATGAACTTTGCCGCTATGGATCAGTTCAACACCCTTTGGGAGAACCACAAGGGCGGTATGCCGATCCTTTACAACGTATTTAACAACTCCTACGGTATGGGCGACCAGACCCGCGGCGAGACCATGGGCTACGATATGCTTGCCCGTATCGGCTCGGGTGTCAGCCCCACACAGTTCCATGCAGAGCGTATCAACGGCTTCAATCCTCTCGCCGTTATCGACGCTATGGAAAGAAAGCTCAAGATCCTTCGCAAGGGCGAGGGCCCCGTTCTTCTTGATACGCTTACCTACCGTTACTCCGGTCACTCCACCTCTGACCAGAACGCGTACCGTACCAAGGAAGAGATCGATGCATGGCGCGAGATCGACCCGATCATCACCTACCGCAAGGGCCTGGTTGATGCAGGCGTTGTCGGTGATGCGAAGCTCGATGATATTCTTGCCGAGACCGCAGAGCGCATGACGCTCATCTGCAAGGCTGCTTCGGATCCTCAGATCAGCCCCTACGTTGATTTCCGCAAGGATCCCGCCGTTGTTGAGCGCCTGATGTTCTCCAACCAGAAGATCGAGAAGCTTGATGACCGTGAGCCCGAGGTGAATATGCCTCTTGCTGAGGTTCCCGCATATAAGAAGCTCAAGGAGAAGGAGCGCTCTCCGATCGTTGACGGAAAGCCCGTTTCCAAGATGAAGCTCTTCAACCTTCGTGACGCTCTGTCCGAGGTTATCTACGACAGATTCTACGAGGATCCCACGCTCATCGCTTACGGTGAGGACTGCCGTGACTGGGGCGGTGCATTCGCCGTTTACCGCGGTATGATGGATGCGTTCCCGCACAGCCGTCTGTTCAACTCTCCCATCGCCGAGGCTGCTATCGTTGGTACGGCCGTTGGTTACGCCGTTTCGGGCGGTCGCGCACTCGTTGAGCTGATGTACGCTGACTTTATCGGCTGCGCAGGCGACGAGATCTTCAACCAGATGTCCAAGTGGCAGGCAATGAGTGC
>SVRO01000092.1 GCA_015064795.1 Oscillospiraceae bacterium
CTCCAAATATGTTTTTTTAGTTCGACTGGCAGGTCTTGCTCATTATACCATATTTGGAGGATTTCTTCTCACCGGTTAACCTCTATTGAACCCCGCCACTATGGCGGGGTTTTCGTTTTACAAAAAAAATCGCACCGAGTACTCGGTGCGATTTTTTTATTTTGCTTATTTCAACATGTCGAGAAGCTCGTCCTTTTGGCGATAGCCAACCGCGCGCGCCACTTCCTCGCCGTTCTTGATCACAACCACGGTAGGAATGCTCACGATGCCAAACGCCGAAGCAAGCGCTCCCTCGTCGTCTACGTTTACCTTTCCGACCTTAATATCGTTTCTCTCCTTGGCGATCTCCTCGATCGTGGGAGCAAGCATACGGCAGGGGCCGCACCAGGTTGCCCAGAAATCGAGCATAACGGGCTTATCCGAGCGAACGACCTCCTCCTCAAAATTGCTTTTGGTAATGGTAATTTCTACCATGTTATCTCTCCTTTTCAATCCTTGGATTTGTAATACAGCATGCAGTGACAGAAGCCCTCAAAATCGGGATCTGCGATCTGTTCCTTGAACTGCTTGCACATACATTTGGTATCCTCACTCTGCTCGCGCACGCAAGGACAGTAACCGCCCGTACGCTTGAGCCCTTCCTTTACGATGGCAACGACCTCTTTATCGGGATTGAGCTTAACCATATGAAATACTCCTCTCCTCGTTTAAAAATCCCGTCTGCCTTCCAGCGCGCGATATAGCGTGATCTCGTCGGCATATTCCAAATCGGCTCCCACGGGTACGCCATACGCAAGCCGCGTCACGCGAACACCGAGTGGCTTTACCAGCTTAGATATGTACATTGCGGTGGCCTCACCCTCCACAGTGGGATTGGTGGCCACGATCACCTCTTTTACGCTTCCGTCCAGACGCGGCAAAAGCTCCTTCAGCTTCAGTTTTTCAGGTGTGACACCGTTGATGGGCGAGATCACACCGTGTAAAACGTGGTAAAGACCGCGGTATTCCCGCACTTTTTCGAGTGCCGACACTGCCTTCGCGTCCTCCACCACGCAGATCACCGAGCCGTCACGGTCAAGGTCACTGCAGATCGAGCAAACGTCGCGGTCGGTCAAATTTTGACAGATCGGACACAGATGGATATTGGCCTTGGCTTCCAGGATCGCCTCCGCAAACTCCTTCGCCTCCTCGTCGGAAAAGGCAAGCACGGCATAAGCCATGCGGAGTGCCGACTTTCGACCAATGCCCGAAAGCTTTCCAAACTGCTCGGCAAGATGTATAAGTGCCTCGTTTTCGACCATTAGAACAGACCCTGCTTGCCGCCGAAGCCGCCCGTGATCTTCTGCATCTCGGCCTCACTCGTGGCATCCACTCTCTTGATCGCCTCGTTTACTGCGGCAACGATAATATCCTCTAAGGTCTCCACGTCGTCGGGGTCCACGATCTCGGGCTTGATGGCAATTGAAAGGATCTCTCGCTTACCGTTGATCTTCAGCTCCACCATGCCGCCACCTGCACTAATATCGTATTCTCTCTCCTCAAGATCGGCCTGAAGCGCTGCCATATCCTCCTGCATCTTCTGTGCCTGACGTAGCATGGCATTCATATTCTGCGGGCCGCCGCCCATTCCCTGTGGTATTCTTGCCTTCATTTCTCTATCTCCTTTATTGTTCTGCTTTTTTTAAGATCTCATCAATGACATAATCTTCCTCTTCGGTGGGAAGCGGCTTTTTGGAAAGCTCGATATGAATCTGTCCTTCCGCCATCTCACGTCCAAGGCAGAGCGAAAGTGCCGCGCGCAGAGCCGCACGCACCTTGGGGGTATCCACCATCAGCATGGTGAAGTCATCGGTTACGTAAACCGTAACTGCGCCGTCCTCCGCGGTATACGCACGCGTTTGCTTTAAATAGGAGGAAATATTTCCGCCCGACTGCGAAACGCGCTCGATCACTTCCATCCAACAGGAAATCGGCTTCATCACCCGTTGTCCCTGCGGCTTCGGTTCTTCTTTGGCAGATTTTTCGGACGCGGTAGGCGTTTTCTCCTCGGTCGGCTCCCGTTTTTCATCCACCGATACTGCTCTTGCGATCGGCGCACCGAGCACCATGGCCTCCTCCAGCTTGGAAATGCGGGAAAGAAGCGTATCGGCCGAAGGATTCAGCGTTTCGTCACACATCTTAATGAGCGTCATTTCGGCCACCGTTCGCTTGATCTCGTTGGATTTCTGAATGGCAAACAACGCGTTTTCGAGCTGCTTGCAATGCGAAAGGATGGTTTCCTTGGTAAAGTGCGAGGCGGCGGCCGTCAGCTGCTGCGTCTCACTATCGGTAAGATCCAAATATCGTGCGGCGTCACCCGCCGTTTTCATAACCAGCATATCGCGGTAAAACGACATGAGATCCTGCCAAAAGACCTTTATATCCTTCGAGGACTGCACCACACCGTCGATCACCGAAAAGAGTGTGTCAAAGTCCTTTTTTGCAATGGCCTCCACGACGGCACAAAGTGTCTCGCGGCTGCTGATGCCCACGATCTCGTTCACCCTCGCCTCGTCAATGACGATGTCCCTTCGGCCACCCGAGCAAAGCTCCAGAATGCTGATGGCGTCACGCATACCGCCCTGCGCCAGCTTGGCGATCAGACGGAGCGCACCTTCCTCGACGGAAAGCCCCTCCTCGCGTGCAATATGCGCCAAGCGCGCGGCAAGCACATCCATAGTGATTCTGCGGAACTCAAAGCGTTGGCAACGCGAAATGATCGTAGCGGGAAGCTCGTGCAACTCGGTGGTAGCCAAAATAAAGATTACGTAAGAGGGAGGCTCCTCAAGCGTCTTTAGAAGCGCGTTAAACGCGCTATCCGAGAGCATATGCACCTCGTCCACGATATACACACGGTATTTCATGCTCGTGGGCGGATAGACCACCTCGTCACGAATATCGCGAATGTTTTCCACGCTATTGTTGGAGGCGGCGTCCATTTCCAAAACGTCGGTTGCCGAGCCGTCGTCGATAGCGCGACAGGCATCGCAAACACCGCACGGATTGCCGTTTACGGGGTTTTCACAGTTGACCACCTTAGCCAAGATTTTGGCACACGAGGTCTTTCCCGTTCCGCGCGAGCCGCAGAACAGGTAGGCGTGATGAAAGCTGTTCTTCTCCGCCTCATATTGCAGAATGGACGTAATATGCTCCTGACCGCATACGTCGTCAAAGGTTTTCGGACGCCATTTCCGATACAAAGCCTGATGCAAACAGATCCCCCCTTAAAAATACAAGCTGCAAAATAAGACCATACACCTCAACCTCGAACGTCGCGTCCGCGCGACATACGCACCCTTCACTCAAAGCAGGCTGACTCGCGGCACATCGGGTACACCGCTTAATGCTGCTTGGTTCCCCACCTGACATGGTTCACAGCTCCCGATTGCGCAAGACCCACTTCTCAACATGAAAAGTGCGCCACAGACCGAAAACGCTCGGCCCTCAGAAGAGGAATGCACCCCTGCTATAGCGGATTTCAGGTACAGGGCACCGCTAATTCCCCGGCTGGTATGGCCTTATTTTACAGCTTGCGCCGAAAAATAAGATGTACTCTCTTGCAAAGACGCAAAAAAGTACTTTGCTTTATTATTATACCAAACTTTCGCGTCTTTTGCAAGGGCTTTTTAAACTTTTTTGAACGCAAGGTGCGTTTTTTTCATACGCTAACTATATAACACCGTACCATGAAAGGAGATTTCCATGAATCAAGACATTCCGCAATACGATTCGCTCGGCTATACGGGAAAGGGCTATCTTGTGGTTCGCGTTTCCACAGGGTCAGGTACCTTTCCGCTTGAGGGTGCCACGGTGCTTGTGCGCGGGAACGAGCCGAATTTTTCGGCTGTAATCGCACGCCTCACCAGCGGCAACGACGGACTGACGCCCAAGGTCGCACTTCTTGCCCCGCCCCGCTCACTCTCCACCTCCCCCACCGAAACCAAAAAGCCCTACGCCTCTTACACCGTTGAGGTCTATCTGGACGGTTATCACCCACTCATTGCACAAAGTCTTCCGATCTTCGACGGCATCACCTCCATCCAACCCGCCGACATGATCCCCGTTCCCAAAAACGGTACGCCCGATGCTTTTAACCCCTTCGGCAAGCAATACACCGAGAGCGAGCCGCCCTTGCTCTGAAAGGAGAGACTATGCCGCCTCTTGTTCCCTACATTCCCGAAACCATCACCGTTCATCTCGGCACGCCAAGCTCGAACGCCGAAAACGTGACCCTCCCCTTTGCCGAGTATATTGCTAACGTCGCCTCCAGCGAGATCTACCCCACTTGGAACGAAAACGCCATTCGCGCCAATATATACGCGCAGATCTCCTACGCCCTCAACCGCGTCTA
>SVRO01000093.1 GCA_015064795.1 Oscillospiraceae bacterium
GATTACTGTTTGGAATAACACTTCTTTCTGTGAATCGTTCCCAGTATCCCGATTCCTGTAAATATAAATGATTCGTCAATTCCATATTCCCATCGTTGTCTTGAAGCAGTTGAAACCCGAACATATCGCGATAGAACTTCAACGCACGGTTACAATCTTGAACCACAATCAGCGTTCCTTTATACTTCATATGCGTTCTCCTCCGCAAATTCTTAATTACCGCTTTCATAAACGCGATTCTCGCCGCAAGAGCCGCCTTGGTGGTCTCCGCTTTCTGCATAATGTCAAAGCCGTGCATCGTGCCTTTGGTTTCGTTGAGCGTGACCGCGACACCCGCCTCGCGGAGCTTTTCTGCGTACAGAATGCCGTCATCGTGGAGGCAATCAAACTCTGCCGTTTCAACATAGGCAGGCGGCAGACCTTCAAAGCTTTCAGCTTCCACGGGCGAATAATAGACGTAGTTTGGATTGTTCCGATCCACCTTTGTCATTGGCGCGATACGACTTGACAGCGTAGAGTTCCACATAGGTGTGTCGGTGAATTTCTTGCAGGACTCGCTGTTATTGCGCATATCGAGGAATGGATACGGAAGCATCTGAAAAGCGAAATTCACAGGATGCTTTCTGTCTCTTGCCATCATACACACGCCGACCGCGAGCGTTGAACCTGCGCTGTCACCGCCAATGCCGATGCGAGTGGTGTCGATGCCGAGGGCTTCTGCGTAATCGTAAGCCCAACACATGGCGGCGTAGCAATCCTCAAAAAACACGGGATGAGGATTTTGCGGAGCGAGACGGTAATTCACGAACACGACCTTGCATCCGACCTCTTTGGCATATCGCATGGCATTCTTATAGTGATACCCTGCCGCCGCAAGCACGAATCCGCCGCCGTGAATGTAGATGAGGCACGGGGCGTTATCTCCCAGCGACTTGGGCGACATCAGAAAGCACTCGATCTTTTCGCTGTCATAGCTTTCGATCTCGTGACGACTCACGTCAAGCTCCTTATCCTTGAAGATGGATTTGGGCGTTTTCATATGCGGCACAGCCATAGCAAGAAAATTCTCGCTGATGGGCGGTGTGAAATGGGAAAACGGGAAGAATTCACGGCTGATTTTATATTTACTCATACGAGTTCCCTTTCTTTGTCTCCAGCGGTGTTCTGATTGCCCCTCGATATTTACTCACCGGTAACGATCTCGCCCTTCCAATCAAGGATCCCGCCGAACTCCACGATATTCGTGTATCCGAGCTTGACCAACTTTGCAGATGCCTCTTTACTTCGGCGACCGCTACGGCAGTACACCATAATGAGTTGATCCTTATCGGGCAGTTCGGGGATCTCAGCCGTGTCGATGGTTTCGTTTGGCACGTTGATGGCATTCGGGATATGCCCTGCGGCGAACTCGTCGGGACGACGCACGTCGAGGATGATATAGCCGTTCTCCTGTGCCATCATAGTCACCGCCTCGTCCATGGTGATGCTGCGGTAGGTGTTGGTCTGATGATTGCTTGTCCCTGCGCATCCTGTAAGCATCAGCGCGGATAATAATATCGGTATCAGTTTTTTCATGACTTCCTCCTTATGTGCTGTCGCACAGTATTATTCATATGATTATTATACCACAAAATGCGTGCTCTTTCAACATCATTCTGTAAACAACAAGGCGGCAGAGTGACCTGCCGCCCAAATTTATTCTGATAATAGATTGATCTTCTCTTTCCTGAGTAAGATACTGCACCTTGATAGTCTTATATCGCTTGCACTTTCGGGGGCCGCCGAGAAGCGACAGACAGCCTTCCTCGGTATCGTACGCGCCGTCCTTTTTGATAATTTCGGGGTTGAGCATCACCGTATAAGTAGGAGTTCGTCCGCTCTCATCGAGGAAGGCGATGATGCGTTTGCGCACACCAATCATGTTAGCTGCCATGCCGACACAGCTTTCTTTGTGTGCCATCAGCGTGTCAAGCAGATCCTGTGCGACCTGCAGATCTTCTTTCGTTGCAACCTCCGACTTTCCTGCGAGAAAAATCGGGTCGTGCATCATTTCTTTAATCATCGGGTTCCTCGCTATCGGTCATAGTGCCCTCATAAGGCCTCCCCTTTTTCGCTTCTGTGGCAACCACCGCATCAAGATTGTCCAAAATAAATCTCTGTGCCCCCTCGTTATAAAGCACGACCTGATACTCTCCGTAGCGGCCCATTTTCGTTTCAACCGTTATTCCAATTTGATTGCCTGCTTCCGTTGGGCGCTTTATCGGTCTCTTTCCTCCAAAATCATGTAAATAAAGCATTCCCATGTTCAAAAGCCATTGATTAATCTGACGATATGACACCTTTTCCATGTTCTCGTTTTTGACCATTGCATAAATTCGCTTTGCAATCTCACTGACAGGAATAGGGTCAACGGAATATTCAAATCTCTCAAGTTGCTCAAGCGAAACTGTAAACGGAATTTTTGGGCTACGCTTCGGCTTCGTTACACCGCCGTTTTCGTACACTTGACGGAGAATATCCGACACATAGAAAAAGCAGCGCGAGAGACGGACGTTATTCGCAATATCGTTATCAGGAATAGGCGTATCGTCCAAAGGATTGATGCCGTTTGCCAATTTGTCGATAAAGGATTTTGCGTATGCGATCTTTTCAAGTTCTGTCATTTTCCTCGTTCCTTTCTTTTTGATCATCGACTTACACTCGATCATTTTTCAAAATATTGTTTTCAGGTTTCAACTTTTTACCATTTTGTGTTAATCTACCCCATGCATCCCCATCAAGTCACGCAAATCTCCAAAGCTCTTATCATACTGTGCCTGAGAGAGCGCTCCGTTTTGCAGGAATGTATCAAGCAACTGCTTCTGCCGGCGGAACAGCTCGACCTTCTGCCAACGCTCTTTGGTCATGAGATTGGAGTGACCCGTGCGGATCTCGTTCATCTGCCTCACTTCGATCCCCTCGGTCTTGCGCTGGTAGACAAATCCCAGCTTTTCCTGCACGCGGCGGCTTTTCTCGTTGCCGTCGTAATAACCGCACCAAATGCGGTTCATGCCGAGGTCCTCGAAGGCGTAGCGAAGCATCTCGCGGGACGCCTCGGGGATCAGCCCCTGCCCCCAATATGGCTTGCCGATCCAATAGCCAAGCTCGTATTCATCGTCGAGCTCGGCAAGGTCGGCGCGGTGAAAGCCGATGCTACCGATCGGTTTACCGTTCTCGCGCAGGCACACGGCATAGGTCTCGGGCGCGGACAGCACCGTGCGGATAATCTCGCGGCTGTTCTCCACGCTTGTGTGCGGCTGCCATCCCGCGGGCGGTCCCACCTCGGGGTCGCTGGCGTATGTGTATAAATCCTCTGCGTCATCCTCGCGCCACGGGCGGAGAATAAGGCGTTCTGTTTCAAGCATCATGTTCTTTCTCCCCAATCAGCTTCTTTGCCCAAGCGAACAATTCTTCCGACATGGTATTAAACTCTACGGCTTCACCGTTTTTCAACTTCAAAAAGGTTTCAACGATCTTTCGTTCATCGGCAGAAACTACATCGAGCAGATCCTTTTGAGATTTTATGTATTTTCCCGTCTGCTTGAAAGCGATTGCTTGCACAACGAAAGAGGCGGATTTATACATCCCGCGCAAAGTGTCCTCGCTCTTATCAAACAGCATATTATGCATACAACCGTGATAGATATTGCAAGCGCCGATTTTGATGGCTCTGCTGACAACCGCTTCATCAATGACCGTAAGCAATTCATCAAGGCTACCTTTTATGGGTGTCGTGTCATAATAAAACTGAAAAAGGTCGGAAGGTTCCCAATGGAGAAGCTCGTCCTTTCCCGAAAGAAAACCGCAGATCAGTTCTCTATGGGGTAAAGCATCCAACATTGTATTATATTTTTGAATGTCAGAAGCGGATAACTCGTCAAGTATCACAACAATATCAATATCGCTCGTGTTGGTTGCTTCGCCGCGCCCGTAGCTGCCTTGCAGTCCGACAAACCACACGCGATTTTCAAAATTATCATTTAAGACTTTCAAAAAGCCATCCATCCAAGTAGTTATTTCTATCATTTACCTCACCTCACAATTTTCACCGACAAATTGGAATTTGACGGTATTACAACAGCTTTATCTCATTGGCAATCATAACCACGGTTTTGGCGTTGGTATCAATTTTAATGGTACCCAATGCTTGATACATCGGTATTCTT
>SVRO01000094.1 GCA_015064795.1 Oscillospiraceae bacterium
TCTGATAATAATAAGTTTGAATCCTCGCATAAACCCAAGGGCGTAAAGACAAGAGCCATTTGGGCAGGAATTGCAACAGCAATTTTGGTTATCGTTTGCATTGTTACCGGAGCAAACCAAGCAAATATCGTGACGTAGTCGTTCCTAACGGAATCCCCGCCATCGTTCCTTCCAAGTTGTTTGAGCAAGTGCAAGAGCGAGCCGCCGCGAACAAGAAGGCGCCCGCAAAGCACAAAGCGGAGGACGAATATCTGCTGACCACAAAACTGTTCTGCGGTTATTGTAAGTGTCTGATTACGGGCGAAAGCGGAACGAGTCATACGATGGAAGTTCACCGTTATTACAAGTGTCGAGGCACACGCAAAGGCGGCACGTGCAAGAAGAAAACCATCAAGAAGAAATGGATAGAGGAAGTTGTGATCCTGCTCATTCAGAAGTTCATCTGTGACGATGAATTGCTCAACAGACTTGCAGATATGCTGATTGCCAAGCTCAATGCCGAAAGCAGCACTCTCCCGATCCTTCGTAAACAGCTTGATGAAATAGAAAAAGGCATTGACAATCTCGTCAACGCCATTCAAGCTGGAATCCTGACCGCATCTACAAAGCAACGTCTTGAGCAGCTTGAAGCCGAAAAGAGCGAGATCTCGGTGCAAATTCTCAAAGAAGAAATTGCTAAACCCACGGTTACAAAAGATGATATTCTCGCGTATCTTATCAAGTACCGCAAGCTCAACATGAAACAGCTTGACCACCGTCGCCGTCTGATCGATAGCTTTGTGAACGCGATCTATCTCTTTGACGATTACTTGGTCATTACATTCAACTACAAGGAAGGTACAAAACGGGTCACCTTTGCCGAAATCGAAGAGGCATTTGGTTCGGATTTATCATCACTCACTGCACCAAAAAATCCAAGTCTTTTGACTTGGATTTTTTCATTTGTGTCCGTAGGACACAACATCATTTTGAGCGAAGCGACAAACATCATATCGGCGTAGCCGATGCATCATTTCTGTTAAAAGTGAACAAGGAAGATACTCATGACCCGACAACAACTTTTTGCCTACTGCCTTGAGGCCTTTGATACCGCCCCCGACTATCCGTTTGACGATTTGATGGAAACGGCGGTCTTTCGCTATGCCTACAATCGCAAATGGTATGCGATCTTGATGCGGGTGCCAAAATCGAGATTAGGGCTTCATAGCGAGGAACGGGCAGACGTGCTGAACGTGAAGCTTCCGCCCGACATGATCGACTCGTTCCATGCCGCTGACGGTGTGTATCCCGCCTATCATATGAATAAGGCGCATTGGGTTTCGGTACTTTTGGAAGTGGCCCCCGATGACCTCGTGCAGTTTCTGCTTGGCGTCAGCCACTCGCTTACCAAACCTGCCAAGAAGTGTCGCAAATAAGAGAAAACGCCAAGTCAAATTTGACTTGATGTTTCTGTTATATTGCAACATCTAATAAAACCAAGGCGAAGCTTTGTATATCATCAACGCAGAAGGCTTTTGGATGATATACCAAGCCTGCGGCTTGGATAAAAAAATTCTCGTTCCGAAGAACGAGAATTTTTTGGTGGAAACAGCAGGGCTCGAACCTGCGACCTCACGGATGTGAACCGTGCGCTCTGACCAACTGAGCTATGCTTCCGACTTCCTTATTATACAACGGCGTCGTGCAAATGTCAAGCCCAAAATATAAATTTTTCATCGTCTGAATAAAAAAATATCTCTGCGTCAAGTCTTAAAAAAACGAAAAGAGGGCAAGACATGAAACGAGTGGGTATTATTGGCGGCGGCGTGGCAGGGCTTACGGCGGGGATCTATTTACTAAAGAGTGGAATTCCGTGTGAGATTTTCGAAAAGAACGCGATGGCGGGCGGCAATCTTACGGGCTGGCGGCGCGAGGAGTGTGTTATAGATAACTGTCTGCACTGGCTTACAGGCACGCGGTGCGGCACAGCGCTTTATGCGCTTTGGCAGGACATCGGCATGTTGGACGAAAATACGGCGATCTACCGTGCTCCCTATTTTTACCGAAGTGAGCTTAGGGGTGAGAGTGTCGCCCTTTATGCGTCG
This sequence comes from Oscillospiraceae bacterium, assembly GCA_015064795.1. Taxonomy (GTDB): domain Bacteria; phylum Bacillota; class Clostridia; order Oscillospirales; family CAG-272; genus RGIG8775. The sequence continues at coordinate 2,085 of SVRO01000094.1, forward strand.
ATGGAGCTTGCACGCCGTGAGTTTCACGCCGTGGCACCTGCTGACAGCCGTGAGATCGACCGCTTTTTTGATGCGGCAGAAGCCTTGAGGGATCTCACCTGTCGCACGGGCGGTGTTTCGCTTTCGATAGCGAAGCGGTTGCCTACCGTAATTCGCTATAGTTGTCTTTCGCTTGGGGAGCTTGCCGAACACTTTCACAGTCCGCTTTTACGGCGGCTGATCACCGACTATATTGGCGGCGACTATACGGCTCTTGGACTTCTCGTGCCGTATGCCGCATTCTCGGCAGGGAATGCGTCCTTGCCGCAAGGGGGCTCTCCTGCGGCCGCCGAGCGTATCACCGAGCGTTTTGTTTCGCTGGGGGGCGTGCTTCACACGGGGTGTGAGGTGCGGCGTGTTGTAATCGGAGGCAGGGAGGCGACGGGGATTTTGACGGCTGACAGCCGCTATCGCGCTTTCGATACGGTTTTGTGTGCCTGCGATCCCGAGGTCACCTATGGTCACTTGCTTACGGGCGCGAAGCGCCCTCGCGTGTTGAGCGAAAAGAAAGAGCTTCGCTTTTCGGCACTTCACGCGGCCTTTTCCTGTGACAAGTTGGCAATCTCGCCCTTTGGTACGCTTGTAATCGACGCACCGGAGCTTCAGACATATGGAGCGAGTCGACTTGTCGTACGGGAATTTTCACACGAGCCTACCTTTACACCAAAGGGCAAGCAGGTGGTGCAGTGTATGCTTTTGCAAAAGGAGTGCGAGAGCAAAAAATGGGTGGCCTACCGCCAAGATTCAAGCTTTTACCGTCGACAAAAGGATCGTGTGGGAGAAAAAATGGCAGATGCCCTTTTGCGCCGTTTTCCAGCCGCTGCCCAAAGCCTTCGCTTGCTCGACGTTTGGACGCCCGCCACCTATCGTCGCTATTTCGGCGCACCAAGCGGTGCCTTTATGCCGTGGTATATGCCGCCGCACGCTCTGCCGTGTAGGTTGCCGTATAAAGTGAAGCCCTACCGTAATGTCTTTCTCGTCACGCAATGGGAGCGCTCGCCCGGCGGCCTTCCCGGCGCGGCAATGGCAGGGAAGCGTGCGGCCGAGCGTTTGTTAAAGGGAGAGACGGTTGCCGAAAAGTTATCGATTGGTGAAAGTTTTGCGCACTAACGAAAAGCGGACGGAGAATGTTTTACATTCTCCGTCCGCTTTTGACGCAACACTGCATTTGTGGCTTTTCCGATTATTTCTCGTTCTTTTCCGAGCATTCCGCCATTTGCGTGGCGGCTACACCGATTTTTTCAAGGCTTTGCACGGTGTTATCATTCGCGCCAAGCTTTTGTGCGGCGTCGGTTACGGCGTCTGCGATTCGTGCAACGTTGGCGGCGTCGATCTTGCCCTCGGTTATGCAGTAAACCACGGCGGGCAGAATCACCATCAACGCGCCCATTACCGTTTGTACGGTGGCGTTTTCACCGAAGATCAGCGCACATACGCCCGCAAGGGCCGCAAGGGCCGAGAGAAGAAATTTTCGGCTTGTGAGCTTTTGAATAAGTGTGTTTTTTTGTACCATATGTTATCCTTTCTTATTGGAGAATCAGCGCGAAGATGGCCCCGATCAGCGTACCAAGTATCATGCCGATGCTTTGCTTGATGATCTCATCGCGGATCTTTTTGGCCTGCTTGGAGGGGGCGATCTCAAGGCTTGCCACGCGGTTTGCCGTCTCGCTCATGGTCTCGCGCATCTTTCGTTGCTCGTCGGTGGAATGCTTTTGCTCGGTGGCAAGCACTTCGACGGCAGTTGCCATGCGGTGAATGCTTTTTCCAAGCTCACCGTATTCCTTTTCCATGTGATTGAGACGGTGCGTGTTGGATTTGGAGCGTTCTTCGGTTTCGATGACCTTGGTTAAAAGTTCTTCCTCGTTAAGCATCGGCACCTCTTATATCTTCGTGTGTGCTTTCGAGAATCTGTTTGTATTCCTCCTCCGTGATCTCACGCCACGCGTGAGCATCGGCGCCGATCTCCAGATGAACGATTTTTCCAAAATGCTCGCCGTCGGTCAGCACAAGGCCCTCCCCGGCGTAAAGTGTAATTCTTGTTT
>SVRO01000095.1 GCA_015064795.1 Oscillospiraceae bacterium
TTGGCACGGTAAGGGCCCGAACGACGAGCAGTACGCAGCGGCTGTTGCTGAGATCGAAGCCGCTATGAAAGAGATATAAGGGGGAAAGATAAATGGCTGAAAAGATTGCAACCAGAGAAAGCTACGGCAAAACGCTTGCCGCGCTTGGTGATACATATGATTTCGTCGTGCTTGACGCAGACCTTGCGGGCGCGACCAAGACCTCTTACTTCAAGAAGAAATTCCCCGATCGCTTCTTCGACTGCGGTATTGCCGAGGGCAATATGATGAGCGTGGCCGCAGGTATCGCAACCACGGGCAAGCCCGTATTTGCATCCTCCTTCGCGATGTTCGCCGCAGGCCGTGCCTTTGAGCAGGTACGTAACTCGATCGGCTACCCTCACCTCAACGTAAAGATCGGTGCTACGCACGCAGGTATCACGGTTGGTGAGGACGGTGCTACGCACCAGTGCCTTGAGGACTTCGCGCTTATGCGCTCGATCCCCGGTATGACGGTCATCAACCCCGCCGACGACGTAGAGGCTGCCGCCGCTATCAAGGCCGCACTTGAGATGAACGGCCCCGTTTATATGCGCTTTGGCCGTTACGCCGTTCCGGTGATCAACGACAATCCCGAATATAAGTTCGAGATCGGCAAGGGCATCCAGCTCCGCGACGGTAAGGATGTTACCATCGTGGCGACGGGCGTTATGGTTTACATGGCTCTGGAGGCCGCCGAGACGCTTGCCGCAGAGGGCATTTCTGCTCGCGTGATCAACATTCACACCATCAAGCCTCTTGACCACGAGATTCTCGCAAAGGCCGCAAAGGAGACGGGTGCGATCGTTACGGCTGAGGAGCACAACATCCTCGGCGGTCTCGGCTCTGCCGTTGCTGAGTCGGTTTGCGAGTCCTGCCCCGTTCCCGTGCTTCGCGTGGGTACCGAGGATGCTTTTGGACACTCGGGCAAGGTTCCGCCTCTGCTTGAGATGTACGGCTTGACGCCCGCAAACATCGCAGAGAAGGTAAGAAAGGCTGTTTCGCTTAAGAAATAAGTGAATGAAAAGGATAGTTGCTGTTTTGCTGGTGCTTCTCTTGCTTGCTTTGGTAGGTTGTGAGGAGAAGCCGCCTGTCGAAACGCCGGATGACACGACGCCGTCGGTGGAAATGCCGGACTGTACGGAAGAACTCATCCCCGAAGAGCATTTTCGCGTCCTTTTGATCGATCAAAACAAGGACGGGAAAAACGATTATAAGATCGTCGTCGATCCGGAGGCGGCCAAGAGCACCGAAAAGGTACCCTTTCGTCTTCCCGACGCCGAGAATCCCAAAGAGGATAGCTTCCGAACGGTCAGCATGTATCGGTTGACCGAGGAAGGCGAGACGCTTGTCTGGTACACCAATCTCTGTATGGGCTCGTTGCCGCGCGGCGGCGTTGCCTTGAAGGACGGTATGGTGTTCGGCTACTATTACGACGTGTACGAATACGGCGAGGGACGGAGGGTTTCGATTTCGTGCTACGAGTACGTGGGAGACGCTTACGGAAACGGTTACAAGCCTCACGCGAACCCCAACTCGTTCATAACGAACGAGATCTCGGACGAAATGTGGAAGGATAACTTCGGTGAGCGCAATTCGTTTACGCTTCGCGTTGCCGTCAACGTGCTTGACGAAATGCTGCACGACGCGGAAATTCTGCTCGACGTAACGGGCAAGGAGCCGATCTACAGTACCGACGAGAATCGCTTTACCAAGCAGTACGCCGATCGCTTTGACTATCGTGATCTGGAGGGAAGTCTTGCCGAGGAAGTGCAGGACAGTTATATCCGACCTATTTCATAAAATCAAATCCGCAAGGGAGAGTTTTACTCTCCCTTGCTTTGAAAACAGGAGCCGCCGTGAAATTTTTCAAAAACAGATTTTTGGGAATATCCACCCTCATCGTGCTTTTTTTGGTCATCTTTTATACCGTGATCGCGGCGCTGGGGCAGACCTTGCTTTTTAGCAACCTGCTCGGCGTTGTTGCCACGCCCTTCCGCTACGGCTTTCGTGCGCTTGGCAACGCGTTTGGCGGTTTTTCCGACTATGTGACCGAGTTTAAGTCCTTGAGGGACGAGAACGAGGAGCTGGCGGCGCGTATTCGCGAGCTGGAGCAAAAGGTGGCGCATACGCAGGTGCTTGAGGGCGAAAACGAGTGGCTTCGCGGCTATCTCGGCATGAAGGATGAGCTTGTGGGCTTTGAGATGCTGGACGCCGCCATCATTGGTCGCGAGGTGAGCAGTTACATGACGCTTTACACCTTGAATAAGGGCACGCTTCACGGTGTCGAGGTCGATATGACCGTGGTGACCGAGGCGGGTATTGTGGGACGCGTGGAATCGGTGGGCACCACCTGGAGCCGCGTCTCTGCCATCACCGAAAACGCCACGTCTGTGGGTGCTGTCTGTGCTCGTAGCGGTGCGCGCGGCATCGTGGACGGCTCGCTTGGGCTCCGAGAGCAAGGGAAGTGCGCCATGAATTATATTGACGAGTTTGCCGATGTGGCGGTGGGCGACGTGATCCTTTCAAGCGGTGGCGGCATTTACCCCTATGGCTTCGTCATCGGCACCGTGGTTGAGATCAAGCACGACGAGACGGCACGCTCGCTCTCGGCCATTATTGAGCCCGCCGTCGATCCCCAAACCACCTCTCGCGTGATGGTGCTGAAAAAAATGACCGCACCAAGCGAAAAAGACGAGTAAATTTTGATTTATCGGTCTGTTTATGTGGGGCGTTGCCCCACACCCCACCAGCCTTTTGAAAAAGGCTGGGCGAAAACTTTTCTCGCATGGGTACGCTTAAACTTTACGTCATTTTGAGCCGCGTACAGCGCACGCGCAGAAAAGAGAGCGAGCTCTCTTTGTCTGTCGCGTGGCTCGCGGCGTATACGTTCTTCTCGCTTTAGCGAGAAGAACCAAAATGACTCGGAGCGCCCTTACAATAAAGTTTTTGCAAACTTTGCAGTAAAAATTTTCAGAAAAGTTTTTGGGGGTTCTTAGGGGACTTTTTTCAAAAAGTCCCCTAAGCGTAACTCCCCGATAAACATCAATTTGTAAAACCATAGGGATCTGAGCAACTATGACAAAAAAACAAAAAAAAGAAACCATTGCGGCGATCGTGGAGGCACTGAAGGTGCGCTATCCTGCGGCCGAGTGCGCGCTTGAGTACGGCGGGGAGCCGTGGAAGCTTCTCGTGATGGGGCGACTTTCGGCGCAATGCACCGACGCACGTGTAAATATCGTTTGTCGAGAGCTTTTTGCCCGTTTTCCGACGGCCGAGGCTCTCGCCGAAGCACCGCTTGCTGAAATTGAAGAAATTGTCCGCCCATGCGGACTTTACCATACCAAAGCACAAAATATCAAGGATGCCTGCCGTATGCTCGTAGAGGATTACGGAGGGGAAATGCCCGTCGAGATGGATGCTCTTTTGGCGTTTCCCGGCGTGGGGCGCAAGATCGCCAATCTTTTGCGCGGCGATCTCTTCTCGCTCCCCGCTATCGTGGCCGACACGCATTGCATTCGCATCTGCGGCCGCTTCGGCATGTATCCTGAGAGCTTGAAGGATCCCACGAAGGTGGAAAAGATTCTCACGGAGCTTGTGGAGCCGAGCGAGCAGAGTGATTTTTGCCATCGCGTCGTTCTTTTCGGACGCGAGATCTGCACGGCGCGCGCGCCACGCTGTGCCGATTGCCCCCTTGCTCACCTCTGCGCTAAGGGTAAGAAAACCAATGAAAAATAAAAAGACAGGAATTGTGGCACCTACCGTAGAGCAGGTGCCACAGTTATATTCGCCTCTGGCGAGTTCTATTGCATCGCAGTGGTATTCGGCTATCGCCAAGTGATATTCGCTACGCGAGCTTGGGAGGCGAATATAATATCACTGCGACCACAGAGTTGCAAAGCAACTCGGAGCAATATCACTGTTGCTTGCAACAATATCACGCTGACACGGTCAGCATATCAC
>SVRO01000096.1 GCA_015064795.1 Oscillospiraceae bacterium
TGCTGACGGAACAGCCCGACCTTCTGCCAACGCTCCTTGGTCATGAGATTGGAGTGCCCTGTGCGAATCTCGCCGAGCAGCGACACCTCGATGCCCTCGGTCTTGCGCTGATAGACGAATCCCAGCTTTTCCTGCACACGTCGGCTTTTCTCGTTGCCATCGTAATAGCCGCACCAAATACGGTTCATGCCAAGGTACTCAAACGCATAGCGAAGCATCTCGCGCGAGGCTTCGGGAATCAACCCCTGCCCCCAATATGGCTTTCCGATCCAATAGCCAAGCTCGTATTCATCGTCCGCTTGGGCAAGGTCGTTGCGATGAAAGCCGATGCTGCCGATAGGCTTGCCACTCTCTTTTAAACAGACGGCATAGGTTTCGGGAGCTGACAGTACTGTGCGAATGATCTCGCGGCTGTTCTCCACGCTCGTGTGAGGCGTCCATCCGGCAGGTGGGCCTACCTCGGGGTCGCTTGCGTATGTATATAAATCTTCTGCGTCATCCTCGCGCCATGGGCGCAGAATGAGGCGTTCTGTTTCAAGTATCATGTTCTTTCTCCCCAATCAGCTTCTTTGCCCAAACGAACAATTCTTCCGACATGGTATCAAACTCTACGGCATCGCCGCTTTTCAACTTCAAAAAGGTTTCAACGATCTTTCGTTCATCGGCTGATACTACACCGAGCAGGTCCTTTTGATGTTTGATGTATTTTTCCGTCTGTTTGAAAGCGATTGCCTGCACAACGAAAGAGGCGGATTTATATAGTCCGCGCAAAATGTCGTCACTCTTATCAAACAGCATATTATGAACACAGCCGTGATAGATGTTGCAAGCGCCGATTTTGATGGCTCTGCTGACAGCCGCTTCATCAATGACCGTAAGCAATTCATCAAGACTGCCTTTTATGGGTGTTGTATCATAATAGAACTGAAAAAGGTCGGAAGGCTCCCAATTCAGAATTTCATTTTTGCCCGACAAGAACCCGCAGATCAGCTCCCGGTGAGGCAAAGTGTCAAGTATCGCGTTGTAGTCTTGAATATCAGAGGATGACAGCTCGTCCAGTATCACGACAACGTCAATGTCACTCGTTTCGGTTGCTTCACCGCGACTGTAACTTCCTTGCAATCCTACAAACCAAACACGATCCCCAAAAGTCTCGTTTAACGTCTGCAAAAAGTCATTCATCCAAGCAGTAATATCTATCATCTTGATCACCTCCATCAATTTGGAATTCGTTTATTTCAAGCCACACTTTATATATAATTCTTCAATGCACGGAGCCTTGAATGCGATATACTGCTCTATCTCGTCGGGAAATAACGCGGCGGCTTTTTCTTTTACCATACTGTATTCTTTAACCGCCTCGGGATTTTTGCGCAGAAAATCTCTGAACACAATATGGCGGTGCAGTTCTTCGGAATCCCGGGGGCACACGTACAGATGGTGTGTCATCAAATGTGGCTTATCCGCGTATTTGAACGCTTCTCTGTCCTGGATGCCGAGGTCGCCCTCGTGGATGTATCCGATGGCATCGAGCTTTTGAACAACAGCATCAAACACCGAATAATCGCGGATGACAACATCGATGTCAATACAAGGCTTGGCAGACATCCCCTTGACCGAGGTACTGCCAACGTGCTCGATACCGAGCATCAAATCACCAAGAGCCGTTTGAATTTCCGCCCTGATTGCCTCAAAGGCGGATTCCCACGCTGCGTCATAAGGCAAAACTATCACTTTTTTTGTTTTCATCTACAGAGCATAATCCTTTATAATTTCCATAATATCGCGCTCGTACACATTCCCGCCGAGAACGTTGCCATTCGGCTCAAATGACACGCAGTGCACGTCGCGCGGATCTTCCACATACGGATTTTCGGGATGATTGTCCGTGAAATACTCCGCGAGATATTTTAGCGCGTTTCCTTCGGGGAAAACGATGTTTCCCTCACCCACGGGAATTTCCATATCCGCAAAGCTGTCGAGAATCTCTCGTGTTTTTCTGTTGTAAGGATTGTCATCCGTCGCGCTCCTGAGCCACGCCGGCTGAAGGCGAATCGGGATGTCGCACGCCTTCGCTTCTGCGGCAAACCGCTTCACCACGTCAAGCGGTATCGTTTCCTGATGGAACGCATCCACCGACAAAAGCAGATTGTTCACGCCGCACGCGGCAAGCCGCTCCGCTACCTCGCGAATCTTGTCGCCATTCTTTGAAAAATAGCCGTTGGTGATTACCTGGCGTTTGGGTATGTTCAACTCTGTTGCGGCTATCATGATCGCATAGACCGCGTCTGCGTACAAAAGCGGCTCACCGCCAAAGGTCATGACCGTTTTGATATCGTACTCCGCCGCGATCTTTCGCATCGCATCCGCAGCAATTTGCGGATCAATCCGTTCTCCACAGGACGTGTGATCTCCCTCGGAACAGTGCTTACACCGCCCTGTGCAGGCGTAGGTCACTACAAACTCAATTTTGTTCAGATTCTTAAGACATTGGTTCATATTTACTTCGTGTAGGCAGCAATTGCATCAGCTGCAAACTCAGCAGTTCCCTCGCCGTACTTGTCGATGTTCTTCTTGAATCGCTCGTCGGCAACATACATTTGCCCAAGCCCTGCGAGGATCTCGTCTGTACAGGTGTAGTAGTTGGCGGTGATATGCGCCTGGAGTTTGGCAACAAGCGCCTGTGCTTCGGCGGAATTGGTACTTGCGCCGCTATTCTTGCACACGGCAAACTCGGCAAAAATCGCCATCATGCCATCGTTCGCCTCTGCCCACTTTTCTTTTGTGTAATTCTTTGTTTTCTGCTCGTGCTCACGGTAAGCATCGGTGTTGCCCCAACGGGAGCGAGCTTCTGTTTCGTAGTTTTTCATTTTATTTACCCAACTCCTTGATATACATCCATTCTTCGGCCTCCTGTTCAGGAGGAAAGAAGCCGCCGACCTTGTGATAACCGAGTTTTTCGTAGAACTTCCAAGCATCCTCGTCGGCCTGCGTGCTTGTCATAACATACTTGTATCCACGAGTCGCCATAAGGCTTTCCCATTTGTGCATCATCTGCGTGCCGAAGCCACGATTTCTGTAGGCTTCATCAATGTAGAGCAGATCAAGGAACGGTATCGTTTGCCAAAAGAGACTGTAGCGCAGTACACCAACGACAGGATCCTTCACGCGATGGTTCTGGCCGCCGTTTTTGATTGAATCGTCCTTCAGCACGTAGACTTGACCATTCCAAATGCACTCGCCCAAACGCGGTGACGGGATATGGCTGTCCAGCTTCGCTATTTTCTGCTTGTCCTTGCCTTGCGCCAGTTCGATAATCATTGGTGTACCTCGATAATTTTCTTCAATATCTCTTCATCCGCCGGGCAGAACTCATAGTTCGAGATCTCGCTTGGTGTGATCCATTTGATATCGTTGTGCTCTATTTTCTGCGGTTCACCCTCGGCAATAGTGGCATTAAACAGCGTCAGATGCACCGTCAAGTCGGGGTACTCGTGAATGACATCCATAAACACATCACCAACAGACAGCGTCACAGCAAGCTCTTCCTGACACTCGCGGATCAGAGCTTGCTCTTTTGTTTCTCCTGGCTCGACTTTACCGCCAACGAACTCCCAAAGGAGACCTCTTGCCTTGTGCGCCGGGCGTTGGCAGATCATAAATTTATCACCATTCCAAATAAGGGCTGCCACTACTTCGGTTACTTTCATATTTCTTCAATTCCTAAACTCTTTAAGTATTGATAAGTTCCATCGTAGAACTTAGGCAAGCGAGTGCTATCCTCCCAAAATCCACTCGGATTCTTATTGGGATTACCTGCCGGAACACAAATCACCATACCCGCTCTTGCTCTTGTGAGAAGCACTCGATAAGCATTGAGCATATATTTGATCTGCTCTTGCTTGTTCTCGGTATCGGGTATTTTTTCGTTCCACGCCGTTTTGCCAT
>SVRO01000097.1 GCA_015064795.1 Oscillospiraceae bacterium
GTGGGGCGTTGCCCCACACCCCACCAGCCTTTTGAAAAAGGCTGGGCGAAAACTTTTCTCGCATGGGTACGCTTAAACTTTACGTCATTTTGAGCCGCGTACAGCGCACGCGCAGAAAAGAGAGCGAACTCTCTTTGTCTGCCGCGTGGCTCGCGGCGTATACGTTCTTCTCGCTTTAGCGAGAAGAACCAAAATGACTCGGAGCCCCATTACAATAAAGTTTTTGCAGACTTTGTAGTAAAAAATTCCAGAAAAGTTTTTGAAGGGTGGTAGGGAAACTTTTTTCAAAAAGTTTCCCTACGCGTTCCCCGATAAACATCAATTTATTGAATACGTGTAATCATTTCTATCTTACCGCATTTACGAGCAAAAAACAATCCTTATTTGTAAATATTTGCAAAATTCTTGTCAAAAAGTCGAAATTGTGCTATAATGGGCGTCGGGAAGCGGTGCCGCCGAGCGCGGCTGAAAAAGGAAGCAGGTGAGAGGCCTGCACGAGCCCGTCGCCGTATACAAGCAGAAGAATGGCGCACGACCGCGCGTGTGTTGCCATTGTAGGAGACTATGAGAAGGTCCATTCTTCGTTTTGCGAGTCGGAAGACTTGCCGCAAGAGCCGTTTGTGCGAGTGCCACAAGAAACGGACGCCCGAAAAAACAAAAAACAAAATAAGGAGAAAAAGAAAGATGAAAAACAAGAGAAATTTCTTGGTTTCACGGATTCTTCCTTTGGTGCTGATCGCGGTTTTGGCACTTACGGTGGTTTCCTGTGGGACGCCGAGCGAAACGGGGGATAGTACCCCCAAGACCTTCACCTTCGAGGCCTACGACCTTGACGGCACGCAGCTGTACGGGGGCGAGATCACGACCACGCTTGCCACGGTAGGCGACGCGCTGCTTGAAAAGGGGCTTCTGTCGGGCAGAGCGGGCTCTCCCGGTATGTACATTGAGAGCGTATGCGGCGTCGTGGCCGATTATAACGTCGACCGCACCTATTGGGCCTTCTATATCGGCGGCGAATATGCCATGACGGGCGCGGACAATACGCCCATCACCGAGGGCGAAACCTACATTTTGAGACGCTCCGAATGAAAGAAAAAAAGCCACTGACACTGCGGCACCTTATTCTTTTTGCCATGCTGGGCGCGCTTATGGCCTGCTCACAGCTTTTGATGGCGTTGGCACCGAATATCCACCTGATCGGTATGTTCGTGATGGCCTTTACGCTGGTCTATCGCGCGAAGGCTCTTATTCCCATCTACGTTTACGTCTTTTTGCTGGGGCTTTATTACGGATTCCCAATGAATTGGTGGGGCGCGTACCTTTATATATGGACAATTTTGTGGGGCGTGACCATGCTCCTCCCCCGCCGTATGCCGCCGCTCGTCGCGCCTATCGTGTATATGGCGGTGTGCGGCCTGCACGGTCTGCTTTTCGGCGTGCTTTACGCACCGTATACGGCGCTCGTGATGGGCCAGACCTTCGAGCAAATGCTTGCCACGCTCGCCGCAGGCCTTTGGTTTGACCTGCTGCACGTCACGGGCAATCTCGCCGCAGGCGTTCTTATCATTCCCATGCAAAAGCTTCTTTTGCGATTGGAAAAACAATAACGATTATGTAGGGGGACTTTTTGAAAAAAGTCCCCCTACGACCCTTCAAAAACTTTTCTCGAGGGCAAGATGGGTTGGGATATTGCACCAACGAACGAAACCGCGAAAACGATATTGAGGCCATTTGTCCGCGTCATTTTCTGTTAGCGCAAGACCGCATTCGCAGAAAAGAAAGCGGGCTTTTTTGTCTGCGATGACGGCTTGCGCGGGGTTTTTCTTCTCGCTTTGCGAGAAGAAAACAAAATGACGTGAAGTTTGTACGCACCAATGCGAGAAAAGTTTTGATCCAACTTTTTCAAAAGTTGGCGGGTTCCAAGGGCAGAGCCCTTGGCGTCGTCCTCCCTCAAATTCCAAAAAAATGCAAATTTTTACGCAAAACCATTTGACTTTTTTCCGATATGGTGTATAATAATAAGAGAAACCAGAAGTGAGGAGATACATACCATGCTTTACCATCATATGAAGATCGCAGGGCTTGACCGCGCGCTTCCCATTTGTCCCTTAAATGACAAGATAAGCATTGCGGGCTTTATCATTTTCGGCGACCACGAGCTGACGACGGCCGCCGCCGCCGCGCTGCTTGACCGCGCCCCCGCGTACGATTACCTCATCACCGCCGAGGCCAAGGGCATTCCGCTCGCGCACGAAATGGCGCGACTTCACGGCGACAAGAAGTATTTCGTAGCCCGTAAGGGTGTGAAGGTCTACATGGTGGACCCCATCTCGATCACGGTCCACTCGATCACCACCAAGCGCGAGCAGACGCTTTACCTCGACGGCCTTGACGCCGCGATGATGAAGGGCAAACGCGTGCTTTTGGTGGACGACGTGATCTCGACGGGCGAGTCCTTGAAGGCGCTTGAGACGCTTGTGGAAAAGGCGGGCGGCGTGATCTGCGGCCGCATGGCGATTTTGGCCGAGGGCGACGCGCAGGAGAGAAAAGACATTTGCTACCTCGAAAAGCTTCCGCTTTTCGATAATGCAGGAAATATAATCGGTTAAGGAGAGATAAAATGGCAGAATTTTTGACCAAAGAAGATAAAAGAAGCTATTATTGCGGCGAGGTGCCTCAGAGTGCGGTAGGTGAAGAGGTCTGCGTGATGGGTTGGGTGCAGAGACAGAGAGACCTCGGCGCACTCATCTTCATCGACCTTCGTGACCGTACGGGCCTTGTTCAGCTTGCCTTTGACGAGGCGACCGACCGCGAGGTCTTCCAGAAGGCCTTCTCCTGCCGTGCCGAGTACGTGCTTTGCGCACACGGCGTGGTAAGAGAGCGCGGCGAGGGCGCCGTTAACAAGAATCTTTCCACGGGAGGCATCGAGATCTACGTCAAGAGCCTCAAGATCCTGTCGGCCGCGCAGACCCCTCCCTTTGAGGTCAGCGACACGAATAACGTCAAGGACGAGACGGCTCTGAAATTCCGTTATCTCGACCTTCGCCGTCCCGAGCTGCAGAGAAACATTCGCCTGCGCCACGAGATCGCCCGTATCGCGCGCGAGTACTACTACGAGAACGGCTTCTACGAGATCGAGACGCCCATGATGATCAAGCCCACGCCCGAGGGCGCACGCGACTACATCGTTCCCTCGCGTATCCATAAGGGCTCCTTCTACGCGCTTCCGCAGTCGCCCCAGATCTACAAGCAGCTTTTGATGCTTTCGGGCTTTGACCGCTACGTGCAGCTGGCGCGTTGCTTCCGCGACGAAGACCTCCGCGCCGACCGTCAGCCCGAATTTACCCAGATCGACCTTGAGATGTCCTTTGCGACACAAGAGGAGATCATGGACATGAACGAGGGCTTTATCAAGCGCGTATTTAAGGAAGTTCTCGGCATCGACCTTCCCAAGATGCCTCACCTGACCTTTGCCGAGGCCATGGAGAAATACGGCTCGGACAAGCCCGATACCCGCTTTGGCATGGAAATCATCAACCTTTCGGACGCCGTGAAGGGCTGTGAGTTTGCCGTCTTTACGGGTGCCATTGAAAACGGCGGCTCGGTGCGCGGCATCGTGGCCAAGAACGCCGCCCAGACGCTTACGAGAAAAGAGATCGACAAGCTCGTGGAGCACGCCAAGGGCATCGGCGCGAAGGGACTCGCGTATATGCGCTGGGTAGACGAGGAGCCCGCTTGCTCGTTCGCGAAATTTATGAAGCCCGAGGAGATCGCGGCCATTATCGAGGCCACGGGGCTTGAGAAGGGCGACGTGCTTCTCATCTGTGCCGACAAAAACAAGATCGTGCTTCCCACGCTTGGCGCGCTTCGCGGCCTCGTGGCAAGAAAGCTCGACATCATTCCGAAAAATC
>SVRO01000006.1 GCA_015064795.1 Oscillospiraceae bacterium
CACCCATTTTGCCCGCAGGAAAAGTTTTTGAAGGGTATTAGGGAAACTTTTTTCAAAAAGTTTCCCTAAGCGTTCCCCACCGATAAATCAAAATTTGAAATAAAAGTTTACATATTTAAGGTGGGGAGTTGTCCCCACCTTATTTTTAACCGCCGAGGTATGCCTTTTGGATCTCCTCGCTCTCCATGAGCTCGGCTCCCGTTCCGGAAAGGACGATTCGTCCGTTCTCCAGCACGTACGCGCGGTCGGAGATGGCAAGCGACTTGCTTGCGTTCTGCTCCACGAGGAGCACGGTCGTTCCCTTCTTATGAATCTCCTTGATCATATCAAAGACGAAATCCACGAGAAGCGGAGAAAGGCCCATCGAGGGCTCGTCAAGCATCAAAAGCTTGGGATGGCTCATAAGCGCGCGTCCCATTGCCAGCATTTGCTGCTCACCGCCCGAAAGCGTACCCGCGATCTGATTTTTTCGCTCACCAAGTCGGGGGAAAAGCGAGTAGACCTCCTCAATATCCGCCTTGATCTTGGCAGCATCCTTTTCGATATACGCTCCCATTAAGAGATTTTCGTATACCGTAAGCTCACCGAAAATACGTCTGCCCTCGGGCACCTGCGTCATACCGAGGCGCACGATCTTATGCGCGGGGAGCTTCGAGATCTCCTCGCCGCAATAACGGACGCTTCCCGTCTTGGACGAGATAAGTCCCACAATGCTCTGCATCGTGGTGGTCTTGCCCGCGCCGTTGGCACCGATGAGCGTGACGATCTCACCCTCATTGACTTCGAAGCTGATGCCCTTGAGAGCGCGGATCACGCCGTAATAGACCGACAGGTCGTTTACTTCAAGCATTGCCATGCCTTACCCTCACTTTCCGATATACGCCTCTACGACCGCGGGATCGCGAAGCGCATCTGCCGTTTTGCCCTGACAAAGCACCGTACCGAAGTTCAGCACCGTGACCTCGTCGCAAAGCTCGGACACGAACTTCAAATCGTGCTCGATCAGAAGAATGGTCATGTTAAATTTGTCGCGAATGAAGCGAATGGTCTCCACAAGCTCCTCGGTCTCGTTGGGATTCATACCCGCTGCGGGCTCGTCGAGAAGCAAAAGCTTCGGGTTGGTAGCAAGCGCACGCGCGATCTCCAGCTTTCTCTGCTTACCGTAGGGCAGATTGCACGCGAGATTGTTGCGTTCCTCAAGCAAGCCAAAGATATCCAGAAGCTCCTTTGCCTTTTTGCGCATCTCCTTTTCCACGCGGAAATGGCGCGGCAGACGGAGCACGCTTTCGAAAATGGAGCAACGGTATTCGGGCAGGTTGTGAAGGCCCACCATGACGTTACGAATGACCGTCATGTTATTGAACAGACGGATGTTCTGGAAGGTACGGGCGATGCCCTTGTGGTTGATGGCCTCCTGATGCTTGCCCTTCAGCGACTCGCCGCAAAGCTTGAAGTCGCCCTCGGTGGGCAGATACACACCCGTGATCAGATTGAAGAACGTAGTCTTACCCGCGCCGTTGGGGCCGATGAGACCGTAAAGCTGATTTTGCTTGATCTTGATGTTGACGTTCTGCACCGCCTTCAGACCGCCAAAGGATATGCCGAGATTTTCGGTTTCAAGTACGTATTCCGACATCACTTATCCTCCTTTGGCTTGACGGGCGCATACTCGTCCTCGACCTTAAGGTCGACCGACAAAAGCTCGTCCATTTTGATCTTGGTGGGAATGCGGTCCCAGTTGGCCGCGTCGTCCTTGACCTTTGCAGGATCGTGCTTCGTGATACGCTCGATCAGCCGACGCAGATTGTACTTCTCGCGGAAGCTCTTAAGCGCGGGCGCGTTGTTGTAGATAACCAGAAGGATCAAAATAAGTGCGTAAAGAAGATCCTTCAGCACCGCAAGGTCGCCCGTAAGCACCACGCGAAGCTTTTCGTTAAGGAAGGTAATGAGAGCCGCCGAAATGAGCGAGCCGCTGATATTACCCATGCCACCCAGCACCACCATAACGAGAATCTCGATCGAATAGTTATAGCCGAACTTCGCCGCCTGCACGGTGGAGTTGGTATAGCTGAACATAACGCCTGCCACGCCTGCGAAAAAGGCCGAGATGATAAAGACGGCAAGCTTATATTTGGTCACGTCAATACCCGTAGCCTTGGCCGCGATCTCATTGTCGCGAATGGCCGTGATGGCACGTCCGTGCTTACTGCGAATGAGGTTCTGCGACACGAAAAGCGTGAGAAGCACGAGCGCGAAGGCGATAATAAAGAACACCTTGCGATCGTAACGGGGGGTAGCAAGACCAAGATTGCCGCCAAAGGTCTCGGACTGCTGGAAAATGACCTTCACGATCTCGCCGAAGGCAAGCGTAACGATGGCCAGATAGTCACCCTTTAAGCGAAGCGCGGGAAGACCGATCACAAAGCCCAGCACGGCCGCCAACGCGCCGCCGATCAGAAGCGAGATAAGAAACGCCAAAAATTCGTTGCCGATCACCCCGGAAAGAAGCACCGACGCCTTACCGCCAAGGTAAGCACCCACGCACATAAAGCCTGCGTGACCGAGGCTCAGCTCTCCAAGGAAGCCGACTACGAGCGAGAGCGAGACGGCAAGCACCATACTGATGGCGATCTTCTCCACGATAATAATGGTGGAGGTCTTCACGCCGCCCGAAAACGAAAGGATCGCAAACACGATGGCAACGAGGGCCACAGCGATATAGTTGATGAAATTCTTCCATTTCACCGCTTTCAAAAGCTTTATCATACCTTTTCCCTCCTTACCTTGCCGAGAATACCCGTAGGCTTCACGAGCAAAATGATAATGAGGATCGAGAACTCGATCGCATCCTTATAAGGCGTAATGACGGGGATCGAGTCACAAATGCTCTCGATAAGTCCCAGCACGATGCTTCCGATCATAGCGCCGGGGATCGAGCCGATACCGCCGATAACCGCCGCAGTAAACGCCTTGATACCGGGCATGGCGCCGAAGGTGTTGGTGATATAAGGCGACTGCAAAAGGTAGAAAAGTCCCGCAAGCGCCGCCAAGGCCGAGCCGATGGCAAAGGTGATGGTAATGATGCTGTTGACATTGATGCCCATCAGCTGTGCCGCGCCTCTGTCCTCGGACACCGCGATCATCGCACGTCCGGTCTTACTGTATTTCACGAAAAGGGTAAGTGCCAGCATCACCGCGATCGCCGCAACGAGCGTAATAAGCGTAGACACCTTGATCTGCAAAGCACCAAGCGATATCTTGCCAAGCTGAGGCACCGACACGTACTTGGGGGCCGAGCCGAACAGGATCAGCGCCAAGCTCTGCAACAGGTAGCTGACACCGATCGCCGTGATCAGAACCGCCAAGGGCGATGCGCCGCGAAGCGGGCGGTAGGCCAAGCGCTCCACGAGAATGCCGAGAAGCGTACACAAAAGCACTGCCACCAAGATTACAACGGGGAAAAAGGCGGGCGAGGTATTCATGGCCGCGAACACGCAGATGGTGTAGCCGCCCACCATGATAATATCGCCGTGTGCGAAGTTCAGCATCTTGGCAATACCGTATACCATGGTATAGCCCAGCGCGATCATCGCGTAGATCACACCAACGTTAAGACCGTTGATGAGTGTATTTACAAAGCTCATAAAATTCTCCAATACGACTTGTCGGCGCAGAGCCCTGCGCCGACAAAGCAAATAATTCTTTCTTTCGCGGTTACTGCGCGTCGGATTCCTTTACGACGTACTTGATGGCTTCCTTGTTTACGTAGCCGTCAGCACCCCACTTAATGGTCTCGCCCGTGATACCCGAGAAGGTGTAGCCGCCGTTGAAGATCTCCTTGAGAACCTCGCAGATCTCGGAGGGCGTGCTGGTCACGCTGATCTTGTCACCCGCCTGGATCATAGCACCCGCAATGGCATATACGCAGTCGTAAGCCGATGCGGCGAACTGATTGAGCGTGTCGGTACCGAACTTCTCGGTGTACTTACGAATGAACTCGGCCGAGGGGCCCTCGGTTGCCTTGGAGTTAAAGTGAGACAGGAAGGAGACCTCCTGGGGAATGGTCGTGATGTCGAAGCCGTCTACGCTGGTGTCGATACCGTCAAGACCGTCGCAGCCGTAGTAAACGGCGTCTACTGCGATCTCGTTCTTTGCCTCGGTCATGAACTGTGCGGCAGGTGCGCTATAGATGGGCATGAAGATGAACTTGCTGTCCTTCAGAAGCGCGATCTGCGATGCGAAGGAGGCAACCGTGTCACCCGTGAAGCTTGCCTCTACCACCGTGATGGTTGCGTCAAGGTTTGCCTTGAACTGCTCACGGATACCCGTGGAGTACGCGTCGTCTGCACGGTAGAGCATACCGATGGTCTGACCTGCGAAGGTAGCGTTTACGTACTGTGCGGCAACCTTACCCTGATTACCGTCGGCAAAGCACATCTGATAAGCGTTGTCAAACTCGGGAACCTTGTCGCCCGAAGCCGAGGGCGTAAGGAAGAAAAGGTTGTCCTCATGGGAAAGCGTCTTGAACTCAAGGCAGGGATTGGTGGTTACGCAACCGAGCGAAACCTGCATACCGGCCTCAAACATGGTGGCGTAGTTGGTGCTGATGTTCTCTGCCTTATGAACGTCGTCGGTCATCTCAAACTTGATCATAACGCCGTTAATACCGCCGGCGGCATTGATCTCGTCAACGGCAAGCTGTGCGCCGTTCTTTACACCGATACCGTAGCTGGCAGCTCCGCCCGTAAGGGGACCCGATACACCGAAATAATACTCGGTATTGTTCGCGGTGTAGTTCTTCGTGCTACCGCAGGAAACAAGGCTTACCGTACCCACAAGCATCAGGACGGCAAGAAGGATCGCAAAAATTCTCTTCATGATTTGATTTCTCCTTTAATTGTTAATATAAATTTGGATATTCTTTCACATTTATATTATATATAAAAAATTATACTCTCTTTGCCCCAATTTTGTCAATGTGTGCTTGGCACAAAATCGAGACAAAGGATGGTCATATTTTCTGCATTTTGCACAAACAAAAAACAAATTGAAGTTTGTCGAGGGAAACGGTGTGGGGCGCCGCCTCACACCCCGCCCTCCTTTTGAAAAAGGAGGGGCGAAAACTTTTCTCGCATGGGTATGTGCAAACTTCATGTCATTTTGTAACCGAGAATCTCTCCGAGATTTTCGGTTAGCGCAAATCCAACACAAAGACAAAGAAAGCTTGCTTTCTTTTCTTTGGTGTTGCTTAAGCGCTTGTCACCCATCTCGCTTTGCGAGATGGGTGCAAAATGACTACGCGGGCCAATCAAGTAAGGTTTTTGCGGAGCTTTTTGCAAAAAGCGACTCGCCGAAGGCACGTTCTCCTGCGAACAAAATTCCCCGATAAATCAAAATTTGAAGCAAATTGGGTTGAGTGCGAGATTTTGAAAAGATACAAGAAAAAACAGAAGTGACTCTTGACCGTGGTTTGTAAGGCCCCGATCAAGAGTCACTTCTGTTCACTCTTGATATCTAACATCTTTTGTTATCCTCGCTTTCTTTGTCTGCCCTTCGTTTGCTTTCTCACATCCCAAAACACATAACTCACTTTTCGAAAGGAAAATTCTTTTGTTTTCGTGTGTTCTCTGCCCGAAGGACGAATTTTGACCTCTTGCAAGGCTTGCTTCTGCGACTCTATATCCTGCGTAACACCGCCGTGTTTTCCCCGTACCGTTTTCCTTTCAACTCTTGGGGGCTCCGCGATCCCGTCCGCTTCTACCAAAATCTACCCTTTCCGTTGGATCCTACCTCGGACGTATGCGGATCTCATTCTACCTGCCGCCGTCGCTCCTTGCGCGGTCGAAGGATGAAGCTTTTAGCCCATTGGCGTTTACCTCTCTTACAAAATTTTGTTTTGAAGCTTTCAGCCCATTGGCGTGTACCTTCCTTTCTTCACCTATATTGTATCAGATTTTTTCACGCATTGCAATAGGCAATTTGTAAAAACTTAACAATTATTTTTTGTATATTCCGTAGATTTTGTAGGAATGCACAACAAAAATACTTTACAAATCCCCAAAAATATGATATAATTATAATGTTGTGGTGCCAAAATCTTGGCGCCTTTTTTATTCCCGCGATTTCAAATTATAGAAAAAACAACCGACTCGGGCATGGCGTGATACTCTTATCGGAGTATCACGCCAACTCTATTCGCCTGTGGCGAGTTCTATTGCTTCGCAGTGATATTCGGCTTACGCCGAGTGATATTCGCTGCGCGAGCTTTTAGGCGAATAGAATATCACTGAAGCCGTAAGGCTTCAATATCACTGTCGCGTTGCGACAATATCACTCTTTGCGTCAGCAAAGAATATCACTTATGAAAAGCAGAAAAGAGAGAGTTACATGATCGTGTTACTCTCTCTTCTGTATTTATCGCCAGTTTCGCATTTGTAAAACAAACGCAACGGGCTATGCCCACGCCCCTACGAATATTTCTCCGATAAGGACACCACCCTATCCGCGTCGGTTGTTTTTGTTTTTATGTATTTTACGAATTCTTCATTACGATCTTGTCCACCGAGTCTGCCACGTGCTCACACGCGTCGGCGCAACGCTCTAAGTAATCATAGATCTTTCGCCAGCTCACGATCTCCAAGACGTCGTTCGACTCGCGCTTGATATTGCGGTAGCCCTCAAGATAGATCTTGTCGCACTCCTCCTCCAGATCGCTGACGCGAATGACCGTCTCACGAAGCTTCTGCGGCTTCTTGTAATTGGGAAGCTCGGCGAAAAGCGTCTGAAGCTCGCCACAGCAAAGTGCCACCTTCTTGGCAAGAAGAATACTCTCCTCGGTCACGCGCGTGGGCTCGTCCACGTAGAAGCGCTGAAGCACCTCCTCGATGTTGTCGGCCACCTCGTCGAGATTGCCGCTAAGCTCGGCCAAGTCCTCGCGCTCAAAGGGCGTGATGAATGCCTTGGCAAGTGCCTCGCTCATCTCGTGCTTTTTCATGTCGGCCGCATGCTCAAAGCTGTGCATGGTCTCCATGCGCTCCAAAAGAAGCGAAGGGTTATAGTCGGTGAGGAACTCCACAAGGTAATCGGCCGCCTGCGCGCAAAGCGTGGCAACCGCCCCAAAGTTTTCAAAATAAAAAGCATCTGTTTTCTTCGACATGATTTTTCTCCTTTTGAATATATCCTTTTAGAATATAGCAATAAACAGCTTGGTCATCAGGAAGCCGACGAGTCCGCAGCCGGGGAAGGTCAGCACCCAGGTGAGTGCCATGTCACCCACCACACCGAGATTGATGGCTGAAAGACGCTTGACCGCGCCCACACCCATGATCGAGGTGGTCTTGACGTGCGTGGTCGATACGGGAAGGCTGAATATCGAGCAGAAGAAAAGCGAGATGGCCGCGGCAATGTCCGCCGAGAAGCCCTGATACTTTTCCAGCTTTACCATGTCCATACCGACCGACTTGATGATCTTTTTGCCGCCGATCGCGGTTCCTGCCGCCATAATGATCGAGCAAAGAAGCATCATCCAAAGCTTAAGCTCAAACCCGCCCGCCATGGCATCCGATGAAACACCGTTCGCCATCAGCGACGCCAAGATCAGAACGCCCATAAACTTCTGTCCGTCCTGCGCGCCGTGCATGAAAGCCATCGACGCCGCGCCTACGATCTGCGCACCGCGGAAAAAGGTCTGCGTTTTGCTTCGCTCCATACCGCGACAGATGACCGTCACCAATTTACAAACCAGCCAACCCAGCACGAAGCCGAGCGAGACCGAGATCAGAATTCCCCAAATTACCTTGATCCACTCGCCGCCGTTAACGCCGTCAAGACTTCCGTGAAGCGCGATCGCACTTCCCGTAAGGCCTGCGATCAATGCGTGGCTCTCACTGGTGGGAATGCCGAACACCCACGCAAGCGTAGCCCACAAAACAATAGCAAACATCGCCGCAGAAAGTGCAATGGTCGCTTCTCTTTGATCGTTACCGAAATCCACCATCTTCGTGATGGTCTCGGCCACCTTGGGCGAGAGCATGGTCATCACAAAAACGCCAAGGAAGTTGAAGACCGCCGCCATCAATATCGCTGCTCGCACGGGCATACAGCGTGTGGAAACGCAGGTAGCGATCGCATTTGGCGCGTCGGTCCAACCGTTGACAAGGATAACGCCAAGCGTCAACAATACCGCGACAAGCATCAAAGGATTATCCAGCATTTGGGCCACAAAGTATTCCAAAGACAGATCCAGTCCCATTCTAATCACTCATTTCTTTCAATTTTCGAAATGCGAAGGGATATACCGCCCGCGAGCAATACCAAAGCCCGTCCGCAATCGTTAATATTATAACATATCTGCCTTTTTTTGTCAATATATTTTTTGCCCGTTGACTTGCCCTAAAACCCGTGGTATAATGGAGAAAAGCTTTCAAATTTTGATTTGTAGGGAGGACGCTTAGGGAAACTTTTTGAAAAAAGTTTCCCTAAGAACCCTTCAAAAACTTTTCTGGAATTTTTCACTACAAAGTTTGCAAAAACTTTATTGTAAAGGGGCTCCAAGTCATTTTGGTTCTTCGCACCTTGTGCGAAGAACATATACGCCGCGAGCCACGCGGCAGACAAAGAGAGCTCGCTCTCTTTTCTGCGCGTGCGCTGTACGCGGCTCAAAATGACGTGAAGTTTGCACATACCCATGCGACAAAAGTTTTCGCCCAGCCTTTTTCAAAAGGCTGGCGGGGTGTGGGGCAGAGCCCCACATCGTCCTCCCCTACAAACATCAATTTATAAAAGGAACAACTATGGAAAAATATCCCACTTCACTACTTCAAGAAATTATACTGCCGTTGCTTTCGTGGTTTCGCGCGGAGCGGAAGCCGCTTCCGTGGCGACTCTCGCCCACGGCCTACCATGTTTGGATCTCCGAGATCATGCTCCAGCAAACGCGCATCGAGGCGGTGATCCCCTACTATGAGCGCTTTCTCCGCGCGCTCCCCGACGTCAAGTCGCTTGCCGAGGTCGACGATGAGGGGCTAATGAAGCTTTGGGAAGGACTTGGCTACTATAGCCGCGCGCGCAATCTCAAAAAAGCGGCGCAAAAGGTGATGTCAACTTACGGTGGCGAATTGCCAAAAAAAGCGTGTGAATTGCAAACTCTGAACGGCATCGGTCCCTACACGGCGGGGGCCATTGCCTCGATCGCCTTTGGTGAGCCGAGCGCGGCGGTGGACGGCAACGTTCTGCGCGTCGTCACGAGACTCTGCGCCAGCCACGACGATATCATGCAGGCAAAAACGCGCACGAAGGTGACCGCCGCGCTTGAAGAGGTCTATCCGCGTGGCAAGGAGGCGGGGGAGCTTACCGAGGCACTGATGGAGCTTGGCGAAAACGTCTGCATTCCGAACGGTCAGCCCCGTTGCCAAGCCTGTCCCCTCGCGGCGCATTGCTTGGCACGCCAAAAAAACGAGCAGGAGCTCCTGCCCATCAAGACGCCGCCAAAAGCCCGTCGCATCGAGAAGCGCACCGTCCTTCTTTTGAAATGCGGCGACCAATACGCCCTGCACCTGCGCGGCGACAAGGGACTCTTGGCAAGGCTTTGGGAATTTCCAAATCTTGAAGGTACGCTTGACGAGAACGAAGCTCTCGCCGCCGCGCGCACCCTCGGCGCCACACCGACCGCGGCCTCACCCGCAGGCGAGGCCATTCATATCTTTTCGCACGTCGAGTGGCACATGACGGGCTTCCTCGTCTCGTGCGAAGCCCTCCCCGATACTCTCCCACACGCCACGGCCGACGAGATCCGCAAAAGCTACGCCATCCCCAAGGCCTTTCGGGCATATTTAGAACAGATATAAGATTATTACAAATTTTGATTTATCGGGGAGAGAACGTGTAGGGAACTTTTTGAAAAAAGTTCCCTACCACCCTCAAAAACTTTTCTGGAATTTTTTACGACAAAGTCTGCAAAAGCTTTATTGTAAAGGGGCTCCAAGTCATTTTGGTTCTTCGCACCTTGTGCGAAGAACATATACGCCGCGAGCCACGCGGCAGACAAAGAAAGCTCGCTTTCTTTTCTGCGCGTGCGCTTTACGCGGCTCAAAATGACGTGAAGTTTAAGCGTACCCATGCGAGAAAAGTTTTCGTCCCTCCTTTTTCAAAAGGAGGGCGGGGGGTGGGGCGGAGCCCCACATCGTCCCCCCCACAAACATCAATTTATAAAAAAACCGCTCACGGCATGCCGTGAGCGGTTTTTTATGGTGTTTGATTATTCCTCGCTGAAGAAGACGGTTACGTCGGGATGAAGCTGAAGGATGGAAGCGGGCACTTCGGGCGTGATGGGGCCGAAGAAGGCCTTGTTCACGATGTCCTCCTTGCCCTTGCCGTTGGCAACGAACAGGATCTTCTTTGCCTGCATGATCGAGCGCATACCCATCGAGATAGCCATCGTGGGAACGTCCTCGCGCTTCTCGAAGAAACGGGAGTTCGCGTCGATGGTGGACTCGTCAAGCACAACACCGTGCGTGGGCGCGGTGAAATGATCGTCGGGCTCGTTGAAGCCGATGTGGCCGTCAAAGCCGATACCGAGAAGCTGCATATCAATGCCGCCTGCCTCGGCGATCATAGCGTCGTACTGCTCACCCTCAAGGGCAAGGTCTGCGGCACAGCCGTTGGGAACGTGCGTGTTTGCCATGTCGATGTTGATGTGGTTGAAAAGCTTGTCGTTCATGAAGTAACGGTAGCTCTGCTCGTTGGTGCCGTCAAGACCTGCGTACTCGTCCAGGTTAAAGCTCTTAACCTTCGCGAAGTCGATCTTACCTGCCTTGTTGTACTTGCTGAGCTTCTTGTACATGCCCACGGGCGTGGAGCCCGTAGCAAGACCGATCACCGAGTCGGGCTTGACAAGGATCTGCGCCGCCATAAGATCGGCCGCAAGCGTGCTCATTTCTTCATAGGTCTTTACTCTTACAAATTTCATGTTCTTTCCTCCGTAATTATATAAAAATTATTGGTTTACTGTGTGGATTCGATGTTTTCAAATTTTGATTTGTTGGGAGGACGCTTAAGGAAACTTTTTGAAAAAAGTTTCCCTAAGAACCCTTCAAAAACTTTTCTGGAATTTTTTGCTACAAAGTCTGCAAAAACTTTATTGTAAAGGGGCACCAAGTCATTTTGGTTCTTCCCGTTTTACAACGGTGTCGGTCGCCTTTACGATGCAGTCGGCGGGATAGACGCCGCGCAACGAGGTAAGGGGGTAGACCGAGGTACGCTTACCGATGACGGTACCGGGGTTAATGACCGTTCCGCATCCGACGTCCGCGCCATCGGCAAGAATGCCGCCGATCTTGCGGAGTCCGGTCTCGATCGCGCACTCGCCGTGAATGACCACGGGCTTCTTATCGCTTTTCAGGTTGGAGCAGACCGTACCCGCCCCCATATGCGCCCCGTTGCCCAGCACCGAGTCGCCTACATAATTATAATGCGGCGTTTGCACTTTATCAAGAAGAATGCAGTTTTTAAATTCACAGGAATTTCCCAGCACACAGCCCTCGCCCGTAATGACCGCGCCGCGAATATACGCGCCGGGGCGTATCTCGGTTCCGTGGCCGATGATAGCAGGTGCCTCGATCGTGGCCGTTGCGGCAATCTTCACGTCACGGCCGACAAGAACCCCCTCCTTCAAGAGCGTAAAGCCCTCGATTCCCTGCTCGATGAGCGAAAGAATATAGCCCTTAATATGCGGAAGCATCTCCCACGGATATTCATAGGTGTCAAAAAGCTCCCTAAGGTACGAAACACCGCAATCGAAAAGCTCTTTCGTTTTCACAAGCTTATCCAAGGACATGCCCTCCTTCTGCGATAGCCTTTGCAATATGCTCGGCGTAAGCGGTGCATTTTTCCTCGCTCTCGCTCTCGATCATGATGCGAATAACCGGCTCGGTACCACTCTGGCGAAGAAGCGCACGGCCACGGCCGTCGATCATAGTCTCGACCTCGGCAAGCGCG
Organism: Oscillospiraceae bacterium; assembly: GCA_015064795.1. GTDB lineage: Bacteria > Bacillota > Clostridia > Oscillospirales > CAG-272 > RGIG8775. Next base: position 11,995 of record SVRO01000006.1, read on the forward strand.
GCCTTCACGCCCTCGTCGGCAAGCACCGCCGCCTTATCCTTGACGCGCAGGTTTTTCATGTACTGCGGATAAAGCTTCAAGGATTCCACGAGGCTTGAAAGCGAAAGCTTGGAATCGCAGACCTCCTCGGCGATCATGATGGCGGTGAGAAGACCGTCACCCGTCGTCGCGTATTTCTTCAAAATGATATGTCCCGACTGCTCGCCGCCAAGGCTAAAGTCGTTCTTTTGCATACATTCCCACACGAAGCGGTCGCCCACCGTGGTATGCTCGCACGAGATACCGCAGTCGGCAAGCGCCGTGTCAAGTCCGCTATTGGACATGATCGTGGCCACCACGGTGTCGCCGTTCAGCATACCGCGCGCCTTCAGACGCTTGGCAAGCAGATAAAGAATGCCGTCTCCATCCACCACGTTGCCGTTTTCGTCAACGGCAAGACAGCGGTCGCAGTCGCCGTCAAAGGCAAAGCCGAGATCAAGGTGTCTCTCCTTCACCAAGCGGCAGAGCCGCTCGATATGCGTGGAGCCGAGATCGCGGTTGATGTTGAGGCCGTTGGGCTCGTTACCGATCACGGTAAGCTGGGCACCCAGTGCGCCGAAAAGCGCGCCCGCGATCATCCAAGACGCGCCGTTGGCGCAGTCAAGACCGATCTTGAGGTTCTTATAGGAGTGCGACGCCAGCGAGATCAGATATCCAACGTAGCGGTTTCTGCCCGAAACGTGATCCACGATACAGCCGATGCGGTCACCCTTGGCAAGCGGAAGATCGTTTCCGTTTACGCCAAGCGCCTCCATGTCGCCGTCGAGATAGGCCTCAATGAGTGCCGTCGTCTCGTCGTCCAGCTTTTCGCCATGGCGGTTGATGACCTTAATACCGTTGTCATAAAAGGGGTTGTGCGAGGCGGTGATCATGATGCCGCAGTCAAATTCGTCCATGCGCGTAACGTACGAAACGCTCGGCGTGGTCGTAACGTGGAGCATATACGCATCGGCTCCCGACGCGGTGATACCTGCCACGATCGAATATTCCAGCATATAGCTGGAGCGTCTGGTGTCCTTGCCCACGACGATACGCGGACGGTCGCCCGAACGCCTTCCCCCATAATTCTTCGAGAAATACCAGCCAAGGAAGCGGCCGACCTGATAGGCCTGAATCGAGGTTAGGCCCACGTTGGCCTCGCCGCGAAAGCCGTCGGTGCCGAAATATTTGTTCTTGCGCGGGCCGCTCTTGGCCTGCGGTGCCTTATCCGAAAGAAATTCGTCGGCCGAAACACCGAAGATCTCACAAAGCTTTGTCAGCTTATCAAGCTGCGGAAGCGCCCGCCCCATCTCCCACTTGGAGACCGACTGACGCGAAACCTCGGTCAGCTCGGCAAGCTGCTCCTGCGAAAGTCCCCTCTCGCTGCGAAGCTTGGTTATTTTTTCGCCTATCGTCATAAAAAGCCCTCCCTGTTCGTTTGGATCAAACGCAGGGGCACGATCTACCCTCCCCAAGCGTTCTCTACACGTATTATTATATGCCACTTTATCAAAGTTGACAACCAACTTAGGTTGGTTATTTTCGGCAACCAACGGTTGCCTCTCGGAGCAAAAAACGGGCAAAGGGCAAATTCTCCCTTTGCCAAAAAAATGAAACTGCTATAAATTGATGTTTGCAGGGGAACGCGTAGGGAAACTTTTTAAGAAAATACGAGTTTGCTTCGCGACCTCGGTTAACAAATTGGTTGCGTCACTAAAAGTGCCGCATTTGCTTCGCAAACCCCAATTTGTTACAGTTTCCCTACCACCCTTCAAAAACTTTTCTGGAATTTTTTACTACAAAGTCTGCAAAAACTTTATTGTAAGGGGGCTCCGAGTCATTTTGGTTCTTCGCACCTTGTGCGTCGAGTTTGCTTCGCAACCTCGGTTAACAAATCGTTTACGGCGCTAAACACGCCGTATTTGCTAACGCAAACCACGATTTGTTACGGGTACAGCCACCCATTTAAGCGATGCCGGCGCTCTTTTCTGCGCGTGCGCTGTACGCGGCTCAAAATGACGTGAAGCTTGCACATACCCATGCGAGAAAAGTTTTCGCCCAGCCTTTTTCAAAAGGCTGGCGGGTTCCAAGGGCAGAGCCCTTGGCGTCCTCCCCCGACAAATCAAAAATTGAAGTCACTCCAAATGCAAGGAATCGCAATCGAGAAAGCTGTGCGCGCCGAGGTAAGAGTCGACGGGGACGATGCGCGAGGCGCCGCAGTCCTCGCAGTACACGAGAATACCGTCCTCCATAATGCGACAGCTATAGTGACCCTCGGTATTTTCGGGACACTTGCAGAAGATCTTTTTCTCCTCCTTCAGCTCACCTATGACGAAGGTCACGATCTGGCGGATCTGCGGATCGGGAAGGATCTCCTCCTCGCGATGCAGCGACTCGTAGCTGCTCACGCCGCTCTGCTCCAGCATATCGAGAAGAGCAAGCTCGGCCTGTGCCAGCGCGGCCTTAACGTGATTCATCTCCCCCATGAAGCAAATATTCATGTCCGAATACGGACACGAAAGGGTAAAAAGCTCCTTGCCGTAAAAAACGTTCTGACTCACCACGAAGTTGTGCGGCTTCGGGCAAAGAATACACGGCACGCTGAGGCGTACCTTTTTGTCATTGGTATAAACTGCAGTCAGCTCGCTCTTGCCGCAGGTGCATTTGAGCTTCACCATATCGGCCGAGAGCGAGAACATTCCCACCGCCGAGATCACACCGCTCCCACAGTGCGGGCAACGGTAAGCCAGCGTCGTCGTCTTTGTTTCAATTACCATATTCTATCCCTTTGTCTGTAGTTTCTTTAATAGTATATGTACTTTTGCGTCTCCCGCACAAAAAGTCGCTCGACGCGTCTTGACAGAAAACGGCACGGGGGTTCCGTGCCGTTTGTGTTTTGGTTAAGCAGCTGCCTCGGTCGTCTCGGGAGCCTTCGTCGTCTCGGGAGGCACAGTCTCGCTCGTCTTCTTGGCGATCGCCTTGTCGTTGAGAACCACGTGCTCCTTCGTCAGATCCTTGATCAAGTCGCTGTACTTCTCGTCGGCGTAGCTTGCCATGGCATTGTTGTAGTAAACTACCTCGCCGTCACCGATGAAATACATGATGTGGTAGCCGAACTCGGTCTGCACGATACCCGTGTCACCCTCGACACGCGCCTCGTCAAAGCACCACTCCTCAAACGCCTTTACCATCTGTCCCGGGTATACGCCCTCGTAGACGCTTCCCGAATCCTCGTTATAGGTCTCGGCAAGCTTCTTGAACGCGTCAAGCGTCTTTTCGCCCGCCAGATACTCGGCAAGCACCTTGTCGGCCTTCTCCTTCGCGGCGGCCTTCACCTCGTCGGTAGCCTTCTCCTCGGCCTTGATAAGAATGTGCGCCACGTCCTTGGTCTCACGCTCGTCAAGATACATGGGCTTGGTTACCATATATACCGTCTTGGAGTACTCCGAATCGGTAGACTCCGCCTTCATCTTGGTCTCGTTCTCCTTGGTCTCCTCGTTCGAGAGCCAAGAAAGGATCTCATCGTCAGCCGCCACGGTATAGCTCTCGGTCACGGTAAGGTTACCGATGGTGCTTGTGCAGGTTGCCAAAAGCTTAGACGCTACCTTCTCCACCGTCTCGGCGTAGGTTGCGTTATCGGTCACGGAGGACACGAAGATCTCGCCGTTCACGACCGTCTGGAAAAGATTCTCGGCAAGAGCGGCCTTGACGCTCTTGGCAAGCTCGGCATCGGGAGCCTCAAGCGTGCCCTTGTTCTCGTCCATCAGCTTATCAAAGTCTCTCTCCACCACGTACTCGATCAGCACCTTCTTGTAGTCGGCGGGCGTCGTGGTTCCCAAAAGCTTTGCCGCGTACAGATCGACAAGCTTCTCGGCCGTAGCGTAGGCCACGCCGTCATCGGCGTAATCGGCGGCCTTGAGCGAGAAGACGAACTTAAGGGCGTCGATCTTATAGAAATCGGCCTTGTTCTCGTTTACAAAAGCAAGAATGTCTTCCTTGGTTGCGGTATTCTTGATGTCCTCGTCCACCGTCTTGGCATACTTCGAGGCAAGAGCCTGAAGCTCAAGTGCGGCGCGAAGGTCCTTCTTTTTTACACCGCGGCCGAGCGATGCGGCGCTGGAATTCTTGAGCGTCGTCTCGATGCTTGCCAGCTCCTCGTCGTCAAGCTTCACGCCATTCTTTACGGCCTCCTCGGCAAGCGCCACCATCTCCTTGGAGGTTGCGATCGCGGAGTCGAAGAAATCGTTGAGGGTATAGCCGCTCATCATATTGGCAACGGCGGTATACGCCTGTGCGGCATCGCCTTGATATACGTAGTTGTAATAGAGCATATAATACTGCTCAAAGGTTGAGGAATACGCAAGATTCTCGTAGTAGGGGAGCATCGTGCCCGTAACCTCAAAGTTCTCCGAGCTTACATAGACCGTGCTTCTCTCCACGATACCGGAGCTCGAAAAGATAAAAATAGCAAGCGAAGCGAGCAGGAGAACGGCGATCACGGTAATCAAAATCGTCGTGGTGTTATCCTTCTTCGCGGCGGCACGAGGCGTCTTGTTGACGGCCGCGCCTGCGCCCGACATGCTGTAGACGTCTTCATATCTGTCGTTTCTGTTTCTGTTTCCTTTTCCCATGTTTCGGGTTCCACCTTTAAATAAAAAATTTTCACAAAGCACGCGCCCTGCGCGAACTCTCTTTATTATATAATGTCAAAGTGATAAGATTTTGAAAAAAATATGAACAAAAAACAAATTTTTTGTTATACATCCATAATAATAGGCAAAATCATCGGCTTGCGCTTCGTTTTGGCGTAAAGATAGCGTGACAACTCGTCCTTTACCCTGTTTTTGAGGTGAGCGCGGTCAAGTCTTGCGCCGCGAAGCTCGTCCTCCATGGCCTCAAGAGCCACCCGTCTGACCTCCTCCATCAGCGACTCGGACTCACGCACGTACACAAAGCCGCGCGAGACGATCTCGGGCCCCGACAAAAGCAGACGCGCGTCGGGCTCCACGCTGGCTACCACGACAATAAGTCCGTCCTCCGACAGATGCTTGCGGTCGCGAAGCACGATGTTGCCCACGTCACCCACGCCGAGTCCGTCCACCAGCACGATGCCCGAGGGCACCGTACCGCCGAAGCGAACGCCCGCGGCATCGATCTCAAGCACCTTGCCGATCTCCGAGATGAAGATGCGGTCGGGTGTCATGCCAAGGTCAAGTGCAAGATCGCGGTTGGCGGCAAGATGGCGGTATTCGCCGTGAATGGGCATGAAATATCTCGGCTTGGTGAGCGCCTGCACGAGCTTTAGCTCCTCGGCACAGGCGTGTCCCGAGACGTGAACCTCCATCGACGCGTCGTGAAGCACCTTCACACCGCGTCCCAAAAGCTCGTTGATGATGCGTCCCACCAGCTTTTCGTTGCCGGGGATGGCACTCGAGGAAAGCACCACGAGATCGGATGCGCCCAACGAGACCTGCTGATGCTCGCCGAAGGCCATGCGGTAGAGTGCCGACATCGGCTCACCTTGGCTTCCCGTGGTAATAAGCGTAAGCTCATGGGGACTGTAGCGGCGGATCTCGGAAATGTCGATCAGCACGTCCTTCGGGACGTTCATGTACCCAAGCTCGATGGCTGCCGACAGGATGTTCAGCATACTGCGTCCCGTCACGGCCACCTTACGTCCGTGGCTTGCCGAGGCGTTGATGATCTGCTGTACGCGATGCACGTTCGAGGAGAAGGTAGCGATCACGATGCGCTTGTCGCGGTTGGTGTCAAAAATATAGCCGAGCGATTTGCCCACGTTCTTTTCCGAGGGGGTGTGTCCCGGGCGCTCGGCGTTGGTCGATTCGCAAAGAAGCAGAAGCACTCCCTCTTTGCCCAATTCACCCAGGCGAGGCAGATCCATGATCTCGCCGTCGATGGGCGTAACGTCCAGCTTGAAGTCTCCCGTATGAAGCACGGTGCCAAGCGGCGTATGAATGGCCAGGCAGCACGCGTCGGCGATCGAGTGATTGACGTGAATGAATTCCACCGAAAGCGCACCTGCGCGGACGGTGTCGCCCGCCTTTACCTGACAAAAGCGCGGCTCGCGCGGCAGCTTATGCTCGGTGAGCTTGTTCTTGATGATCCCGAGCGTCAGTCGCGTTCCGTAAAGCGGCGTGTCAAGCGACTTGAGCACGTACGGCACCGCGCCGATGTGGTCCTCGTGACCGTGCGTGAAGAAGATGCCGCGCAGCTTTTCGCGGTTCTGCTCAAGATACGAGGTGTCGGGAATGACCAGATCCACGCCCGGCATATCGTCGTCGGGGAAGCCGAGGCCGCAATCGACCACGATCATGTCGTTCTCGTACTCGATCACCGTCATGTTCTTGCCGATCTCGTTAAGGCCTCCAAGCGAAACGATCTTAAGCTTGCCCGTGGGAAGCTTGGTCTCTCTCTTTTGCCCGTCCGCCTGCTTTTTCGCGCGTGCAGGCTTTTGCTCTTGGGATTTTTGGGGCTTTGGCATCGGCGGATCCACGCGAACGGGAGCCGTCTGCTTGGCGCGCTTGCCCTTCTCCTTCGTACGCTTCGCCGGCTGGGCGGCCGCCTCGCGTTCGATCTTTTCTTCGCGATCCTCGCGCGCGGAAAGCGCGATCGGGGGCAGAAAATCGGCAAACAGGTGGTCGATTCCCGCACTACGCGGCTTCTTGGGCGGCAGCTCGCGTGCCGTGGGCTTTTTGCCCTGCGAATTGGCGTTTTGAGCCTTGTTTTTCGGTTTTTGCGCGTTCTTTTGTTCCTTCTCGCCCGCGCGGTGCGCTTCCCGCGCACCCGCCGCATCCTTCGGCGCCTTTACGGGCGCCTTCTTTTTGGTACCCTGCGTCTTGCGCACGGGCCGTGCGCCCGCATTCTCGGGCGCGATCTTTTTTTCTTCGTTTTTTGCCATAAATCTCCTTATTTTCTCCGACGGCAACCCAAAAAAGCCTTCTCGCCCCGTCGGGACACGAAAAGGTGGACGGATCACAGATCGTCCCCTCGCTAAATCTCGGTACCGCTCCCCGAGCCCCAAAAGGACGCCGCTTTCCGTAAAAAATATAAATCTATCGTAAGACGGCTCATCCGTCTCATTCACAAAGATAATTTATTATACACGAAAACTCCCGATTTGTCAAGTGCCGTGCAAAAGCAGCACCACCGCTAAGACCAGCGCACCCAAAAAGAGCCCGTACAAAAAGGCAAGATACAAATGGCGACGCGCATAAGTGGGAGCGCGTCCCGCGAGCGCATTTTCCTCCAAAATGCGCATGGCCTCCAGCTCCATTTCGCGCGCCGACGGCCGACGCGTCTCGGCCTCCTCTCGCACCACGAAATACGCCGTCTCAAACAGCGAACTATCGCGCGTGGGCATCACGATCATCTTTTTCTGACAGCCCTTCATCATATCAAAGTCTGTCCTCCTTCCTTATTCTATGTAAAACGGTCTTTCCTATGCATCCCCTAGGGTGACAGTAGATATACGAGCCCGCTGTCACCCTACAGTATTGCCACAAAAAATACAGGGAAAACGGGACGGTGAGAAATTGATGTTTGTAGGAAAGAGTCGAACACATAAGCCCAACGCGAGAAAAATTTTAGCGGATTTGGGCGGAGCGAGGTGCCGCAAAGTCTTGCACAGTCTCAATAGCCACCCATGAACGAAAGAGCCGATATGGAAATCCACATCGGCTCTTTTCGATTCTTTCGGTCTTATATCAGCTTCCGCCCCATAAGGACACCCATGACCGACGCCATCATCAGTCCGCGCGTCCATCCGCTTGAGTCGCCGAGGCAGTGAAGTCCCTTGACGTTGGTGTTAAAATCGGTATCCATCTTCACGCGATTGCTGTAGAATTTCAGCTCGGGCGAGTAAAGAAGCGTCTCGGTCGAGGCAAAGCCCGGCACGACCTCATCCACCGCCTGAATGAAGCCGATGATATTGGTCATCGCGCGGTAGGGCATGGCCGCCGTGATGTCACCTGCCACCGCGTCGGGCAGCGTGGGGCGCACGTTGGACTGCTCCAGCTCCTTTTGCCAGGTGCGCTTGCCGTCAAGGATGTCGCCAAAGCGTTGCACCATAATGTGTCCCGCGCCCAGCATATTGGTAAGCTCACCTACCTTTTGCGCGTAGGAAATGGGCTGATTGAAGGGCTCGGAGAAGTTGTGCGAGCAAAGAATAGCCACGTTGGTGTTGTTCGACTTCAGCTCCTTGTAGGAGTGGCCGTTGACCACGGCGAGATCGTTGTCGTAATTCTCTTGGCTTACAAAGCCGCCGGGATTCTGACAGAAGGTGCGCACCTTGTTCTTGAAGGGCCTCGGATAGCCCACGAGCTTGGACTCGTAAAGCACGCGGTTGACCGTCTCCATCACCTCGTTGCGTACCTCCACGCGCACGCCGATGTCCACCGTGCCCGGCTGATGCGCGATGCTATGCTCGGCGCAGATTTTTTCCAGCCAATCGGCACCGCGTCGTCCCGTGGCAATGACGGTATGCGCGGCCATCACGGTGCGCTCCTCTTTGCCGTTCGAAATGACCACACCGTGACATTCCGCGCCCTGCAAAATAAGGTCGGTGCATTCGTAGCCGAAAAGGATCTCCACGCCATTCTTCTGCAAATATTTTTCGATGGCGAGATACAGGCTTTGCGCCTTTTCGGTACCAAGGTGGCGAATGGGGCAATCCACGAGCTTTAAACCCGCGCGAATGGCGCGCTTGCGGATCTCCTTGACCTCCTCGGTGTTTTCCAGTCCCTCAATGTGCTCGTCGGCGCCGAATTCGAGGTAAATTTTGTCGGTATAGTCGATGGTCTCCTGCACAAGCGTGTCGCCCACGAGACGCGGCAGGTCGCCGCCTACCTCCGAGGAAAGCGAAAGCTTGCCGTCCGAGAACGCTCCAGCGCCCGAAAAGCCCGTCGTAATGTGGCAGTAGGGCTTGCAATTCACGCACTTCTGCGTCTTGTGCTTGGGGCAGCTTCGCTTTTCGATCGACTGTCCCTTCTCCACGATCACAATATTCTTTTGGCTGCCTCCGCGCAGCATCTCAAGCGCGGTAAAAATGCCGGCAGGCCCGGCACCCACGATCACAACGTCGGTTCTCTGTTCCATTTTTTCTATTTCCTTTCAATTTGTTGTTAAATTGATGTTTATCGGTGACTTTATGTGGGGCTCCGCCCCACACCCCGCCAGCCTTTTGAAAAAGGCTGGGCGAAAACTTTTGTCGCATGGGTATGTGCAAACTTCACGTCATTTTGAGCCGCGAAAGCACCACGCGCAGAAAAGAGAGCGAGCTCTCTTTGTCTGCCGCGTGGCTCGCGGCGTAAACGTTCTTCGCACAAGGTGCGAAGAACCAAAATGACTTGGAAAACTCTTACGATAAAGGTTTTGCTGACTTTGTAGTAAAAATTTTCAGAAAAGTTTTTGAGGGGTCTTGGGGAACTTTTTTCAAAAAGTTCCCCAAGCGTTCCCCACCGATAAATCAAAATTTGAAGCACAAATTATTTTGTGATTTTCTGCATTCTCACGTCGGTTCCGAGAAAAAGGAGGGGGCGGAATTCGCCGAAGATGCGGCTGGTAATACGGTCGTTATATTTGGCAAGGAGCTCCTTTTGACCGAGGTTGGTGCTAACGATCGTGGGAGCCTTGCGATTGATACGGATGTTGAGGAGGTTATAGATAACCGAAACGGTAAACTGATTGGAGACCTCGGTACCGAGATCGTCGACGATCAGAAGGTCGCACTCGAAGTACTTGTCGGTAAGCTCGCCGCGCGGCATGTTGCGCGAGCCGAACTGCTCGGTCTCAAAGTCGCCGATGAGATCAAGCGCGGTAACGTACAGGACGTCGTGGCCCTTTTTCAGCACCTCGCGCGCCACGGCGCTCGAAAGATGCGTCTTGCCAAGTCCCGTGCCGCCGAAAAGCGCAAGGCTTGGCGAGGTGGCAGGGTCAAAATCGGCGGCGTACGCGCGCATGAGTCCGAAAACGCGCTCCATATTGGCGTGCGCGCGCGCGTCGTTTTTATAGTAGTCAAGCGAAAAGCTCTCGAAGGTCTGCTTCTCAAGGAGCCGTGCGATGCCCGAGGACTCAAAGCCCGCCAGCACCAAGGCGTTGCGCATACAGTCGCACATCTTGATGCCGATATAGCCCGAATCGGCGCACTTCTCACACTCGTACTTTACGTCCGAGTAGTCGGCGGGGTAGCCTGCCGCCAAAAGAAGCCGCGCGCGCTCGGCATTCAGCGCGTCGGTCTCGCGGTGCAGCCGCTCGATCTCGGCCTCGCGCTCGGCCTTCGACAAAAGGCCCGCACCCATGATTCGCACGCCCGTCTTGCCGAGCGCGCGGTCGATCTCGGCCACGCGCGGTAGAGCCATGTGAAGCTCGGCGCGACGCGCTTCGGCGGCTTCCTCCGCCACAAAATGCTTGGCCGCAAACTCCTCGCGGATTCGCTTGAAATTCTGTTTGTTGTATCCCATAAACGTGAAGACTCCTTATTTTCGTTGTCTTTCTTTATAAATTGATGTTTGTAGGGGGACGATGTGGGGCTCTGCCCCACACCCCGCAAACTTTTGAAAAAGTTTGATCAAAACTTTTCTTGCATGGGTATGTGCAAACTTCACGTCATTTTGGGACGGAAAACCGCGAAGCGGTTGTCCGTCAGCGCAAAGCTTACACGCCGACAAAGAAAGCTCGCTTTCTTTTCGGCGATGTAGCATTTGCGCGCTCTTGGCCGTCTTTTAAGACGGCCTCAAAATGACTTGGAAACCGTCTCTCACGTTCGTTTTTGCTAATTCGTTCGTTTTTTACAGATCGGCAACACCCATTTTGCCCGCAGGAAAAGTTTTTGGGGGTTTTAGGGGACTTTTTTCAAAAAGTCCCCTAAGCGTTCCCCACCGATAAATCAAAAAGTGAACTTATTGTTTCTCGTCACGGTAACTTCGGTCGAGGGCGGCCTTGAAGAATTCGTCCACGTCGAAGCTCATGCCCGACGGCTTCTCGCCGTTCTTTTGAGCACGCGCGGCATCGACCTCCTCGGGCGTTTTCAGCCCCTCGGTATACCAGCTCTCAAGAATACGGTTGGCGTAGCTTAGGGAGGGCTTGGAGGTAGCGTCTACCGTGATCTCGTAGGCCTTTTCGATCATGGGGAAGGCGAAGCCGTAGGTCTCCGACCACTTGATAATAAAATCCTTTTCCTTGCCCGTCAGCGCACGCGAGCCGATGCCGAAAATGCTCCGCACGCGCTCCTGTACGCTCTCGCGTGCCTCGCGGCGATGCAAATACTCGGTCAACGCCTCGGTGGTGCGGATTCCCTCGTCGTAAAGTGAGGTCGCGAGTTTTTCTATGTAGCGCATACTCTTGCGGTCGTTTCGACGGCAAAAGTCAAGAAGCACCAGCAAAAACTCCTCGTCAAACCCAAATTCCTCGGCAATGCTCACGAGAATCTTCGTCTCATTCACGCTGAAGATCTTGCCGAGCGTATTCTGCGCCTCGGTAATGAGGTCGCCAAGCTCGTGCCGCTTTTCAAGCAATGCCGCGAATTCGGTGTCGGTATAGGTCGGAAGCTCGCTGACACGCGCCTTCGGCTCGGATTTTTTCGCGCTCTCGCGCACCGCAGATGCAGTGGGCGTCGCTCTCCCGTCTGCCGTCAAAACCCCGCAGGCCTCAAGCTCCGCCATGGCTTGCGCCACCTTTTGCGGCTTCACGCGAAGCCGATCGGCCAAATCCTCGACCGTGGCTCCGAGACGCTGTGGATCACTCGCCAAAAGCAAAAGCAAACGCAGCGAAAGCCCGTCAGCCGCCAAAATATCCTCGACAGCGACCGTGGGCAAAACGAAAGGCCGCTCGCCGTAAATCAACTTAATTGCCATGCTGTTCCTCCTCTGAGCAGATGCGGTAGCAAAGCGTCATAAGGGAGTCGCCAAGGTGTACGTTCTCTACCACGGCGGCCTCACCGAGCGACAGCTCCTGTCCCGTGAAATTCCAAAAGCCCTTCACGCCGCACGCCAAGATCTCGGCGGCCGTCTCGGCGGCGGCCTCCTTCGGAAGCGTAAGCACCGCAAGGTCAACCTTGTTTGCTTCGCAAAAATCCTTCAGCTCACGCATCGGATAGACCTTCACGCCGCCCACGTCCTGTCCGACGAAAAGCGGATTGATATCGAAGATGCCCACTACGTCCACGCCGCGCTTTTCAAACATCGAGCTTCTAACGATCGCGCGGCCGAGGTTGCCCGCGCCGATGATGACGGCAGACAAGCCCGCACCCACGCCCAAAAGCTCGCAGATCTTGGCGTAAAGGTAGGCGACGTTGTAGCCATAGCCCTGCTGACCGAAGCCGCCGAAGCAGTTGAGATCCTGACGGATCTGCGAGGCCGTCACGTTCATTCGCTCGGCAAGCTCACTCGAGCTTACGCGCGATTTTCCCTCACGAATAAGGATCCGCAGATAGCGGAAATAGCGCGGCAGACGCTTGATGACCGAGGGCGAAACCACGGTCTTTGGCGAGGGGGGCTTTTTGGGCGTATACTTCATGGTTGCATCCTTTCCTGATACAATTTTTTCCAAAATCACAACATTTTGCATATTGTGTGTCGAATTCTGTAGTTTTTTGGGGTGCGTGCGTTCAAAATTGCAAGTTTTCCACAAGGTTTATCCACAAGGGTGTGGAAAACTTCAATCGCACGCGCTGGCGTTGAGCGAGGTATCGGACAGGTTGCCGTCCAGATACTCATAGTAGCCCGCCGCCGCGATCATGGCGGCATTATCGCCGCAGAGCGAGATGGGGGGCGTAAAGAGCGTGGCTCCCTGCTTTTCACAGGTAGCGGCGAGCGCGCGGCGCAGATGCGAGTTGGCGGCCACGCCGCCAGCAAGCACCAGCTTCGTAAGCCCCGTCTCCGCAAGAGCCTTCGCGGCCTTCGCGGCAACGGCCGAGACGATCCGCTCGGTATAAGAGGCCGCCAGATCGGCGCGCGGGATCTCCTCGCCCTTCTGATTCAGGCCGTTAATGTAATTGAGTGCCGCAGTCTTGATGCCGCTGAACGAGAAGTCGAGCGTGTCGCCCGTAAGCGCGGGGGACGGAAGCGCAACACTTCCCGCACGTCCCTCGCACGCGAGCTTGTCCATGGCCGCGCCCGCAGGGTACGGCAGGCCGATCACACGGCCGATCTTGTCAAAGGCCTCTCCCGCCGCGTCATCGCGCGTGGCTCCGATCTCCAAAAAGTCGTTGTAGTCGTTCACACGATAGATCGAGGTGTGTCCGCCCGATACCACGACAGCCAAAAAGGGCGGCTTGAGTTCGGTGTGCGAAAGATAGGCCGCCGCCACGTGTCCCTTGACATGATTGACTCCCACGAGCGGAATCCCGTTCGCAAAGGCCAAGGATTTGGCAAAATTGACTCCGACAAGCAGGGCGCCGATCAGCCCCGGGTGCGAGGTAACGGCCACAAGGCCAAGGTCGCGGAGCGTGATCCCCGCCGTCTGCAAGGCCTCGTAAGCAATACCCGATACCGCCTCGATGTGCGCGCGGCTTGCGATCTCGGGCACTACGCCGCCATACAGGCGGTGCGTTTCGATCTGTGACGCGACAATGTTGGAGCAGATCCTCCGCCCGCCGTCCTCGGTCATTTCCACGACCGCCGCCGACGTCTCGTCACATGAGCTTTCCATTCCTAAAATATACATAAGTTCCCTTTCCTGGCTTAATTGATAAGGGAACGCCAAGGGCTCTGCCCTTGGAACCCGCAAGCTTTTGAAAAAGCTTGACCAAAACTTTTGATGTATTGGTTCGCACAAACTTCATGTCATTTTGTACCCGAGAACCGAAGGTTCTCGGGTAGCGCAAAGCCAACACAAAGACAAAGAAAGCTCGCTTTCTTTTCTTTGGTGTGGCTTTTGCGCGTTCCCACCCATCTCACGGAATGAGATGGGTGCAAAATGACTGCGCAAAACCCATCAAGTAAAGTTTTTGAGGGTTTTAGGGAACTGTAACAAATTGGGGTTTGCGAAGCAAATGCGGCACTTTTAGTGACGCAACCAATTTGTTAACCGAGGTTGCGAAGCAAACTCGTATTTTCTTAAAAAGTTCCCTAACCGTTCCTCTCATAACATCTTTTCCAAAATCAGCGCATCCTCGCGGGGATGGCTGTAAAAATTTTTCCGTTTGCCGCAGGGGGCAAAGCCGAGCGAGTCGTAGAGAGAGCGCGCCGCGCAGTTGGACTCGCGCACCTCAAGCGTCACGCGGCAAAGGCCGCGCCGCGCCGCCTCGGCAAGCAAAAAGCGAAGCAGATCGCGTGCGTAGCCGCACCGACGGTGATCGGGGTGCGTGGCCACGTTGGTGATCTCACCCTCGTCAAGCGCGACCACAAGGCCCGCATAGGCCGCAACGGTTTCTCCCACAAGCACGACCGCGCCGAAATTGCCCTCTTGCAAGAGGTGCGTCAGCGCGTCCTCGCTCCACGGATTTGTGAAGCAAAGGCGTTCCAACTCGTGGGCGGCCGCAAGATGCGCCTCCTCAAGTATTGCCGTTTTCATGCTCGTCCTCCGCGAAAAACAACTCACGCACGCCGCGCTCGATGGCCAAAAGGCAGGCGTCGTAGGCGGCTCCGTCCATGCCGTAGGGGTCGGGAATATCCTCGGGCATCGAGGTGATCTTGGCCGCGTGCTCGGGGAAGGCGGCCAGAAGCTGCATGGTGTGCGCGCTGGTCATGCCCACGATGCGATCGCATTTTTCCACCGTCTCGGCGTCAAGATTCCTTGAAAGATGCTCGCGGTAGTCGTTGTCAGGAAGCGAGCGAATGCCCGCACGCTCCAGCGCACCCGCCGCATGTTCGGCAATGGGCGCGCCCGTGGCAAAAAGCCCTGCCGACGTAGCGCGAATGCGTTTGGTGTTCAAAAGTCGCTCGATATCACACATCGAGCAAACGGGCGGCACACGCGAGAGGTCATTCAGAATTGCCGCCGCCATGGGAGAGCGACAGGTGTTGCCCGTGCAGACGAAGCAGACCGTAAGCGGCCCCCGGAGCGCCTCCTCCATCCTCTCTACTACCGTTTTCTCTGCCGTTTTCATACTTAATAACCGAAATTTCCGCTGAGCGAGTCGTCATCCTCGATCCAATCGGCCACGTGAATGACGCGGAAATTCTCCTTGTCGTCGCGAATGACCACCTTTTCAATGCCCGCGTTGAGAATGACGCGCTTGCACATCATGCAGTTGTTAACGCCGCCCTGTATCGAATGATCCGCGGGCGAGATGCAGGCCATATAGAGCGTGGCACCGAGCATCTGATCGCGCGGCGCGGCAATGATGGCGTTCTGCTCGGAATGCACCGAACGGCAAAGCTCGTAACGCTCGCCGCGCGGAATGCCCAGCTTCTCGCGAAAGCAAACGCCCAGATCACTGCAGTTCTTGCGGCCGCGCGGTGCGCCATTGTAGCCCGTGGACACGATGACGTCGTTCTTGACGATGATCGAGCCGAACTTGCGCCTCAGACACGTGCTTCGCTCGGCCACCGTCTGCGCAATATCGAGGTAATAATTCTCCTTGGAAACTCTGTCCATCATAGTTTTTTCTCCTCCTCTGCGGAATCCGACAATTATCTATCTTATATTATAACTTGAAATCTATCAGAAATCAAGATGTTTTTCAAATTTTGATTTATGGGCGGGGAACGCTTAGGGGACTTTTTGAAAAAAGTCCCCTAAGAACCCCCAAAAACTTTTCTGAAAAATTTTACTACAAAGTCTGCAAAAACTTCATTGTAGGAGTTTTCCGAGTCATTTTGGTTCTTCGCACCTTGTGCGAAGAACATATACGCCGCGAGCCACGCGGCAGACAAAGAAAGCTCGCTTTCTTTTCTGCGCGTGGTGCTTTCGCGGCTCAAAATGACGTGAAGTTTGCACATGCCCATGCGAGAAAAGTTTTCGTCCACCTTTTTCAAAAGGTGGCCCCGCGGGAGCGCGCCCCCCTACAAACATCAATTTCACAAAATATTTCCCATCGTCATATTTTCGCTTTTTAGCGCATAGAGTTTATCGAAATCTGCAAAAAAGGAGAAAAGAAATGAATTTTTCGGAATCCGTATCCCGCACGTTACCGCTCTCGATCTGCGACAGGCAGGTTGGGGGTGAGGTCGCCGTCGAATATCTTCTGCCCGACTACGAGGCCGAGATCCGCCGCCTGTTGCGCGTCACCGTAACCCCCACGCTTCCCGTGTCCTACGTAGGTGCGGGCAACGCCGCCTTCTCGGGCACGCTTTGCTTCGAGATGCTTTACGTCTCGCCCGAGGGCAAGCTCTGCACGGCCAAAACGACGGGCGACTACGAGCTGTCGGCGCCGCTTGACAAGGAGGCCGACGTTGACTACGCCGACGAGATCCTCGCCTTCTGCGATCTTTCGCCCGAGGCCACCGTCAGCCGCGTGCTCTCGCCGCGCAAGGTCAGCCTGAAATGCCGCCTGCGCGCGAAGATCCGCGCCTACGGCCGCCACACGCCTACCGAGATCCTCTCGGGCGACTTTTCCCCCGAGGGCATCGAGCGCTTGGCCGACACGGCAAGCGTAGCGCGCATGGCCTCCGCGCTCTCCGAGGAGATCGAGGTCTTTGGCGAGCTTGAGCCCACGCGTGCGGGCGAGCCGCGCGTCATCGGCTGCGAGGGCTGCGTCCATCTTTCCGAGGTGACAAGCGAGGAGGGTGCCGCACTCTGTCGCGGCGAGGTCGCGCTTCGCGTTCTCATGGATGGCGAGGAGGGAACGCCCTACCAGCTTTCCGCCCGTCTCCCCTTCGCCGAGCGCGTGGAGGGCGAGGGCTTTCGCGAGGGCATGAGCCTGCGTGCTTACGGCTCGCTCGGGGATACCACCGCCGAGCTGCAGGACGGCAAGATCGCCCTGCGCGCCGCGCTTCGTCTTGGCGCCGAGGGGCAGGAAAACACGCCGGTCTCCTTCACGCGTGACCTCTACTCCACGCGCCACGAGACCGCCACGACCTACGAAAAGCGACGCTATCCGCACGCCGCGCTCTGCCGCACGGGCAATTTTACACAGAGCCTTTACGAGCCCCTCGAAGCCTACGACATCCCCGCCGACGCCGAGATCTTGGAACTCACGGCCACGGCACGCGCCGAGGATCTGCTCTGCGACCGCGGCAAATGGGCGCTTGTTGGCGAGACACGCCTCTGCCTCCTCTTCTTGACGGGCGGTGAATATAAAACCACCGAGATCCCGCTTCCCTTCCGCTATGAGATGGAGGGCGAATGCGGTGAGGTCGAGAGCTATTTTGCCGACCTTCATATGACGGGCGGCCGCGCACGCGTAGACGGCGCACGGCTTGCCGTCGATTGCGAAATGGGCGTGAGCCTGCGCGTCTGCACCGTGGGCGAGGCCACGGTTTTAAAGGAAGCGAGCTTCGGTGCACGCGTCCCCGTTTGCGAGGACTACGTGGTCTGCTTCCCGACACCCAACGACTCGCTTTGGGAGATCGGCAAACGCTACCATACGCCCCTTTCCCGCCTGCGCGCCCTCAACAGTCTCGGCGAAACCGACACGCTCGGAAATTATCTTATTGTAAATGGATAAAAAATAAATTGATGTTTGTAGGGGGAGACGATGTGGGGCTCTGCCCCACACCCCGCCAGCCTTTTGAAAAAGGCTGGGCGAAAACTTTTGTCGCATGGGTATGTGCAAACTTCACGTCATTTTGAGCCGCGTAAAGCGCACGCGCAGAAAAGAGAGCGAGCTCTCTTTGTCTGTCGCGTGGCTCGCGGCGTATACGTTCTTCGCACAAGGTGCGAAGAACCAAAATGACTTGGAGCCCCCTTACAATAAAGTTTTTGCAAACTTTGTAGTGAAAAATTCCAGAAAAGTTTTTGAGGGTGGTAGGGAACTTTT
>SVRO01000098.1 GCA_015064795.1 Oscillospiraceae bacterium
TTTTTGCTAATTCGTTCGTTTTACAGATTGGCAACACCCATTTTGCCCGCAGGAAAAGTTTTTGGGGGTCTTAGGGGACTTTTTTCAAAAAGTCCCCTAAGCGTAACTCCCCTATAAATCAAAATTTGAAGTGGTTCTTGGCGGTGATATTGTGTTAAAATATAGGCGAAAAACGGGCAGAGTCAAGGCCTTGACTCTGCCCGTTTTTGCGGGGATTATTCGCTTCGGAGCGAGACCACGGGATCCTTCTTGGCGGCCACTCGTGAGGGGATGAGTCCCGCCACGATGGTGAGAAGAATACTGATCAGCACGAGAATGAGTGCCGCTACGGGCGGAAGCTCGGCGCGAATATTTTCGATGCCCGAAAGGGCGTGGACGATGGCATTGATGGGGAGGCAGAGTAAGAGCGTGGCTCCGATGCCGATGGCACCTGCCGTGAGTCCCACGATGAAGGTCTCGGCGTTGAACACGCGCGAAATGTCGCGCTTGGAGGCGCCGATCGCACGGAGAATGCCGATCTCCTTGGTGCGCTCAAGCACCGAGATATAGGTGATAATTCCAATCATAATGGAAGAAACCACGAGCGAAATGGCCACGAAGGCGATCAAAACATAGGAGATGACGTCGATGATCGTGGAGATCGAGGACATCATGATGGCCACGTAGTCGGTATAGGTGATCTGGTCCTCCTCGGCCACGGTTTTGTTATAAGCGGTGATCTTGTCGGCCAAGATCTCCTTGGAGTGAAAATCGATGGGGTAGATATTGATGGCCGAGGGCGAGGCGAGGTCGGCATCGCCAAAGAGGGCGAGATTGTCAGAAAGCGTCGAGGACGAGACGGTGGATGGCATATAGTCGTCGTACAGCGCGGCGAGCGCCTCGGGTGAGAGCGTTTGGCAGTAGGCCTCAAGCGCCGCCGCAAGCTTTTCGTTTCGTTGCTCCTCGGTGATCGTGGGGAGGATATACTGACGGTAAGCTTGGGTGGCCTGTTCGGTCACAAGGCCGTCGAGAATGGGGAGGAAGGCCGTCTCGTCAAGCGAGGCAAGGTAGGCCGCCACGGTCTCGGCGGGGAGTGCAGTGCGCTCGGTGTAGATCTTGGCGATAAAGCCGATCTGCGCCGTTTTGTTCGGAAGCATGGAGAGAACCTGCGCCTTGAGTGCCATAAGCTCTTGCTCGCTCGGCGTTTCGCAGATCGCGGTGATCTGCTTCTCGATCGTCTCGGCGTACTCGGTCGTCACGCGGCTCTCGATGCTTTGACGGAGTGCCGTTTCCAGCTCCTCGTCGCTCATGGATTCGAGGTAGGTGGCAAGCAGCTCGCTATCCACACCCGCAAAGCTTTCGGCAATCAGTGCCTCCTGTGCCTCGCGCGTGGGGAATTGCGCCATATAGCTATCTACGATGCCCTTGAGGTATTCGGTGGGCGGCGTGGTGAGAATAGCCTCGTAGAGCGCGGCTTTGGTGGCGTTGTCGGCGTTCGTGACGTAATCCAAGAAGGCAAGCGGCTTTTCCTCCTCGGGCAGATCGAGCTCACCCGTGAGAACGAAGGGGAGGCCGCTCAAAACGTCGTAATTTTCATTCTCAGGTGCCTTTTGTGCCCGGATAACCTCGCTGTTGGAGATGCCTTCGATGATATATTCGGTGAGTGCCTTGGTGTAGCCGATCGAGCCCGTAAGCGTGGCCGAGGTGGCCTCATCCGAGGGACGAATGATGCCGACGATCTTGAGTTCAATGCCGCCCGACGCGATTACGTTCATGGTTTTTTGGTCCTCGCGGATATCCTCAAAGAGTCCGGTTTCGGTGTTTTTCTTGAAATAGTCGGTGGGGAGGATCAGCTTGAGGCGGATATTGCACAGGTCCTCGTAGCTGTAGCGTTCGGAGGTGGCGTCAATCGGCTCGCCGAGGACGGCGGCGGATAGGATCTTGGCCATGTCCTCGTCGCTCTTGAGTCCCAGCGAGTAGAGCGTCAGGTCGGTGACCTCGTTGTTTTTGTTGACGATCAGCACGATTTCGTCAAAATTTTGGGGCATGGTTCCGTAAATGACGTCGTACTGTGTATCAATGAGCGGATGGATGCCCTTGCCGTCCTTGGCGGGCAAAAGCTCATCCCAAACGGTGAGCGGCGAGGTAGTCATCATGGTGGGCGCGCCGCCAAAGCCAGCTGAAGCGTACATTTCGTCAAAAAGACGCATGACGTCGGTCAGATAATAGTCGCCGTTTTCGTTTTTCGCGTAGGTCTTGATTCCCACGTTATAGGAATATTCGATCGCGCCCACAAGATCGTCGAGCTCCTCGGCGTTCTCCTCCAGCCAAACCTTGAAGGCCGTGAGATTGTTCTCGCGCGTGTCGGCCGAGATCATGGCGTTCATCATTTCGTAGAGCGCGGAGCTCGAATACACGGCGTCAAGCTCGTGCTTGGTCTGGCTTCCCGTGTTGGAGAGCGAGGTGAGGAGTCCCGACATATCCACCTCGCTTGCCTGAAGCGAAATGGGGTAGGTGGAGAGGGTGTCCTCCTGCACGCGATCAATGTAGTTCTGAATGCCGTTGGAAAGCGAGAGGATCAGCGCAATGCCGATGATGCCGATGCTTCCCGCAAAGGCGGTCATGAAGGTACGCCCCTTTTTTGTCAAAAGGTTTTTGAAGGAGAGCGAGAGGGCGGTGAAGAAGGACATCGAGGGGCGGCGCAGCTTTTTTTGCTTCTTGGTCTGCGCGCTCTTGGCGGGTGCTTGCTCAGCGGTCGAGTCGAAGGGCGCGCTGTCGCTCGTTACCTTGCCGTCGAGCATACGGATGATGCGTGTGGAGTATTGCTCGGCAAGCTCGGGGTTGTGCGTGACCATGATGACGAGGCGATCCTTGGCGATCTCTTTTAAAAGATCCATGATCTGCACGCTGGTGGTCGTATCCAGCGCGCCCGTCGGCTCGTCGGCCAGTAAAATTTCGGGCTCGTTAACTAAGGCGCGCGCAATGGCCACGCGCTGCATCTGTCCACCCGACATCTGACTCGGCTTTTTGCGCATCTGGTCGGCAAGGCCGACCTGCTCAAGTGCCTTTTTGGCGCGTGCGCGGCGCTCGGACTTGGAGACGCCCGAAAGCGTGAGCGCAAGCTCGACGTTGGCAAGCACGCTCTGGTGCGGAATGAGGTTATAGCTTTGGAAGACGAAGCCGATGGAGTGGTTGCGGTAGGTATCCCAATCGGCGTCGCGGAATGCCCGCGTGGATCTGCCGCCGATCACGAGGTCGCCGCTGTCGTAGCGGTCAAGGCCGCCGATGATGTTCAGCAGCGTCGTCTTTCCGCAGCCCGAGGGGCCGAGAATCGAGACAAACTCGTTCTTGCGGAAGTCCATGCTGACGCCCGAAAGCGCCGTGACGGTGGTTCCGCCCGCGGCGTAGGTCTTTACAATGTTTTTTAAAGTTAGCACAAAAAATCTCCTTGTTTCTTTAAAACGATTTCTATACATTTTACATTATAGCATTATAGTTTTATCTTTTTATGACCAATCTTAAACGATTTATGGAATTTTGTGTGGCAAATTTTGATTTGTTGGGGAGTTACGTTTAGGGAAACTTTTTGAAAAAAGTTTCCCTAACACCCTTCAAAAACTTTTCTGGAATTTTTCACTACAAAGTTTGCAAAAAGTTTATTGTAAAGGGGCTCCAAGTCATTTTGGTTCTTCGCACCTTGTGCGAAGAACGTTTACGCCGCGAGCCACGCGGCAGACAAAGAAAGCTCGCTTTCTTTTCTGCGCGTGCGCTGTACGCGGCTCAAAATGACGTAAAGTTTAAG
>SVRO01000007.1 GCA_015064795.1 Oscillospiraceae bacterium
GTTGACCGATACTAATAGACCGAGGGCTTGAACCTTCCAAACATAGAAGTAGTTCAGGCATTAGTTTGAGTTTCATTTCTACCAAAAACATTCCTTTATTCGGTTTTCAATGAGCATAGCTCAAAACCCGTTGCATCATGCAACGGGTTTTTTGTTGTAATATTTTCTTTTCGATGATTTTACTTGGTTAACTCTTGATACATTTTCATCAGCTCAGCTACGCAAGCGCTCTCTGTCATGGTTTTTACGTCAAAGCCGTAGGCTTGCATAACTGCCTTGTCATTCGCTTGGTGTGCCTTGCGGAGTTCGGGCGGCATAGCCACTTCATCGTAAAGATCAGCTAAAGAGCAATCGGGATAGAGTGCGCGAGCGTCAAGAATAGCCTGTGCTGTTTCCTCAATCCTCTTTTTTTGTTCAGCGGTGGGAGTACACCACGGGAAGTTGTTGTAAACTATATCTTTGGAATAACGATAATCACTCTTCATACGAGCACCAACACAACGCATCCAAGCCATATGAACATTTGACAATAACACGCCAAATTCATATAAGGCTGCATTTTCAATAATAAATAACGTATTTCCGGCTATTGTTGTATGATCCAAATAACCCATTGGAATGTATCTGCGTCCTTCCGACGATGTAATAGGGATAGCAATATATTTATGTGGATTTCGTTGTTCTCTAAAAAGCATGGGCGTTTCAGCTTTCTTTCTTGCTCCTGCGTCATTACTGTTTGCTCGCATTTCTTGAACTGCTTTAACTCTTTGCATAACCAAAGGCATGTTTCTTAATTCAACAGGAGAACAATTAACCAACCATAGACACCAACGTTTTTTATTGTTGATAAACTCATATCCCATCATATAACGTCTGATATATGGAAGGGCTTTTGGCTCTTTTCTTATAAACTCATCATAATCCTTTTCTTCAATAATAAGATTTCCACCATCCATTGCTTGATTGCCCATAATAATTGGCGGCACATCACAAATAGGATTGCTTCTGCTTCTTATTAATAAATCAGAACCTTCGATTAAATATGGGCTTATATTGTCAACCATTTTAACTTTACCTGAGGAATATATCACTTTCTTTCCATGATACAAGTGTGAAAATCCAATAATTACACAATGTACACTTGCTTTATTATTGGATTCACTTCCCCAAACGAAAGTAGTCCACGCAAAGTCAATATGAACATTATATTTTGAGATAAGCAAGCTCCAGAGATCACCTACCATTTGTCCTTGCGTGATTGAATTTGTTGAAACAAAAGCTACTTGGCATTTAGTGCCTTGAATGTATTCTGATGCAAGTTTATACCAACAACAAACATAATCCAACAACGCAGGCTTTATATCTTTTGCAAAAATTACCTGCATATCCTTTTTTTGTTCAACATCTGCAAATTTAAAACCAACAAAAGGCGGATTGCCCATGATGTAATTCAGCTTGTCCTTCGGCACGACAGTTTCCCAATCTATGCGGAGCGCGTTGCCTTCTACAATGTTTGCATAGGACTTCAAGGGCAGAAAATCGAGACTTGCGTTTAAAATTTCTTCGGTTTCCTTCATCATTTGCGACTCGGCAATCCAAAGGGCAGTCTTTGCGACAGTCACAGCAAAATCGTTGATCTCAATGCCATAAAACTGACCGATCGATACCTTGATCACATCGCCAAAGTCCCAAACGATCTGATCTTCAAAACAAATTCTCAAAGCCTCATTTTCCAAGCGGCGTAGGGAAATATATGTTTCGGTCAGGAAGTTTCCAGAACCACAAGCAGGGTCAAAGAAGGTAAGCCCTGCGAGCTTTGTGCGGAAGTCCTCGGCCTTGTCCTTACGGATCTTTGGCACTTTTAATGCCCTGATCTCGTTAAATTCCTCGCGAAGTTCATCGAGGAACAGAGGATCGATGACTTTATGTATATTTTCGATAGAGGTATAGTGCATACCGCCGCTTCGACGGGTTTCGGGGTTCAAGGTCGATTCAAATACCGCGCCGAAAATCGTGGGGCTGATCTGCGACCAATCGAAGTCCTCGCTGGCCTTGTGCAAAAGAAGGTCAACGATGTCCTGCGTAAAGTTGGGAATTTCAATATCTTCGTCCGCAAACAGACCGCCGTTGACATACGGAAAAGACGCTAAGTCCGTATCCATATAAGGATCGTATTCTTTGCGCTTTTCATCATTCATATCTAAGACACGGAAAAGATCAATCAATGCACGACGGATATTTTTTACGGCGAAGCTCTTTAGATAGTTATGGAATTTTAAGGGTTCGCCAAAAATCCCTGCATCTTCCGCATACAAGCAAAATACCAATCTGACACAGAGCTTGTTCAGGCTTTTGAGCGTTTCTTCGTTTTCGGGATCGTTATATTGCTTTAGTAAAGCATCATACAGCTTTCCAACCAGCTCGCCTGCTTGAATGGATATCTTTTCCTCGTGGTGCAACAGCTCGCTCTTTTCTTCTATGAGGAATTGCAGGCGGTAGTATTCTTTGGAAAGGTCTTTGAGTAAAATGCTTTCCGGCTCACCCGTTGGCTTTTCCATATCGTAAATAAGGAATTCCTCAAAATTGCAGGTTATGATCCAACGAGGGCGTTGAGAATAGGGAAGGGCAGCCGAATATCTTTGAGCCTGCTGAAACGGTGTGAGCAAGGAACCGTCCGATTGCCTTATGGGGCTGCGAAGGTTCAAGCCTTTCTTTTTCTGCTCTATCAGCACGTGGGTCGAGGGAATATGGCCGTCGATAAAGCTCGTATGGTCGAGCTTTACACGTTCTTCAAACAGTATGAATTTTTCGGGCTCGGCAACGCCGAGGACATCGCGAGCGAGTGATAGCCAAAAGGATTGGCTGTCACTTTTCTCGTCGCCGCGCTCTTTCCAATATTCAGAGAAGGCTTTTGCTGCTTTCTTTCTATCTGTTTCTGTCATTTCTTTTTCCTCTGTTTTTTTGTAAATTTTAAGCCTCAAAGAGCGTTGTTGAGAGGTAACGGTCGCCGGTATCGGGGAGGAGGGTGACGATGGTCTTACCCTTGTTTTCGGGGCGCCCTGCGAGGAGGAGGGCGGCGTGAGCTGCGGCGCCCGAGGAGATGCCGACGAGAACGCCCTCTTTTTTGCCGATCATGCGGCTCGCAGCGTACGCTTCGTCTGTTGTGACGGTGATGATCTCGTTGTATACCTTCGTATTCAGCACCTGCGGTACAAAGCCCGCGCCGATGCCCTGAAGGCCGTGTGCGCCTGCCTTGCCGCCCGAAAGAACTGCCGACGTGCTTGGCTCGACGCCGATGATCTGAATATTGGGGTTCTTGGCCTTCAAATATTCGCCAACACCTGTGATGGTACCGCCCGTGCCGACGCCTGCCACGAAGATGTCCACCTTGCCGTCGGTGTCCTCCCAAATTTCAGGGCCCGTGGTCTTGCGGTGTGCTTCGGGATTGGCGGGATTTGTGAACTGTCCTGCCACGATGCTATTTGGGATCTCCTTGGCAAGCTCATTGGCCTTTTCAATGGCACCATTCATGCCCCTTACGCCCTCGGTAAGCACAAGCTCGGCGCCGTAGGCCTTCATGATCTGTCTGCGTTCGATCGACATAGTCTCGGGCATGACGATGATGAGGCGGTAGCCGCGTGCGGCGGCAACCGAGGCAAGTCCTATACCCGTATTTCCGCTCGTGGGCTCGATGATGACGGTGTCCTTGGTGAGAAGCCCCTTTGCCTCAGCGTCGTCCAGCATTTCCTTGGCCACGCGATCCTTTACCGAGCCTGCGGGATTGAAATATTCAAGCTTTGCGAGGAGTCTTGCCGAAAGGCCCTCCTCCTTTTCGATGTTCGAAAGCTCTAAAAGGGGAGTTCTGCCGATGAGCTGATCGGCGGAGGTATAAATAGTAGCCATAGTTTTCTCCTTAAAAAGCGGCTCTGCCTGTGCAGAGCCGCTTTGTTTTATTTTATGTTAGATTCGGAACAGCATTTCGCCGTAGGTGGGGAAGGGCCAATGCTCCGTGTCGGTGAGCGTTTCCATCTCGTCCACCGTGGCGCGCAGGCGGTTCATTAGCGGAATGACGGTGTCGCGGTAAAGCTCGGCACGCTTTTCGAAGTCGGCCTCGGCCGCCGCCTTGGTTTCGGCGATCTTCAGATCGTTTGTCAGGCGGTATGTATTGCGATTGAGCGTAGAGAGACGCTCGGCCAAGCTTCTTTCCACCGAAGCGACCGCGTCGGCAAATCCGGCCTCCTTCTTGGCCACGATGCCGTCGCAAAGCTCCTTGATATAGCGATTTACGGCGGGAATAATGTCGTGGATCGCCATGTCGATCATGGTCAGTGCCTCGATGTTGATGATCTTGGCGTAGTTTTCAAAGAAGATCTCATGGCGTGCGGCAATCTCGCTGTCGGTCATGACACCCTGTTTTTTGAAGAGCGCCACATTTTCGGGGAGCGTGAAGCACTTGTATGCCGACACCGAGTCCTTGAGGTTGGGCAGACCGCGTTCGGCGGCTTCCTTTTCCCATTCCTCCGAATAGCCGTTTCCGCGGAAGATGATGCGGCGGTGCTTCGTGAAGGTCTCCTTGATGATAGCGGCTACTTCCTTATCGAAATCGGGCGTGTTGGCAAGACCTTCCAAGCGGTCGGCAAAGAGCTGAAGCTCCTCGGCCACGGCTGCGTTAAGCACGATATTCGGCAGGGCTACGTTCTGCGACGAGCCGAGCATACGGAACTCGAATTTGTTTCCCGTGAAAGCGAAGGGCGAGGTACGGTTGCGGTCAGTCGTGTCCTTGCGGAAGACGGGAACGGTCGGCACGCCGAGATCCATCATGCCTGCCTTGCTTGCCTTGTAGGCCGTTCCTTCCACGATCGAGTCGATCACGGCCTCAAGCTCTTCGCCGAGGAACATCGAAACGATGGCGGGCGGAGCCTCATCGGCGCCGAGACGGTGGTCGTTGCCTGCGTATGCTACGGAGATGCGCATGAGCGCGGCATACTCGTCCACCGCCTTGACGACGGCGGCGAGGAAGAGCAAGAACTGTGCGTTCTCCTCGGGCGTTTTTCCGGGATCAAGAAGGTTCTTTCCCGTGTCGGTCGAGAGCGACCAGTTGTTATGCTTACCCGAGCCGTTGATGCCCTCGAAGGGTTTTTCGTGAAGCAGGCACTTGAGTCCGTTTTCCTGTGCCACGCGCTTCATGGACTCCATAATGAGAAGGTTTTGGTCGACGGCCAGGTTGGTGGTAATGAAGATAGGTGCAAGCTCGTGCTGCGCAGGCGCCGCCTCGTTGTGCTTGGTCTTGGCGTTGATGCCAAGCTTCCAAAGCTCCTCGTCAAGCTCGCACATGAATTTGCTGATGCGCGACTTTAAGGGGCCGAAATAGTGATCCTCAAGCTCCTGCCCCTTGGGCGCGGGAGCACCGAAGAGCGTGCGGCCGCAGTAGAGAAGGTCGCGACGCTTTTCGTAGACCTTTCGGTCAATGAGAAAATATTCCTGCTCGGCTCCCACTGTGGTGTTGACGCGCTTGGATAAGGTGTCGCCAAAGAGGCGCACGATGCGGAGTGCCTGTTTGCCGATGGCGTCCATCGAGCGCAGAAGGGGCGTTTTGGTGTCAAGTGCCTCGCCCGTATAAGAGCAGTAGGCGGTTGGAATATATAGCGTCTTTCCCTTGACGAAGGCGTAGGATGCGGGATCCCACGCGGTGTAGCCGCGCGCCTCGAAGGTGGCGCGGATGCCGCCCGAAGGGAAGGAGGATGCGTCCGACTCGCCCTTAATGAGCTCCTTGCCCGAAAACTCCATTACGATCTTGTTGTTGCCAACGGGCGAGATGAAGGAGTCGTGCTTTTCGGCTGTCACACCCGTTAAGGGTTGGAACCAATGGGTATAGTGGGTGGCGCCCTTTTCGATGGCCCAGTCCTTCATGGCGTTGGCCACGACGCCGGCAATCGAGGGATCTATGGTCTTTCCTTCGGCAATGGTTTTTACGAGAGATTTATAGACGTCGTGCGGAAGCTTTTCGCGCATCGCGTCGTCGCCAAATACCATACAGCCGAAAAATTCAGGTACGTTCTTCATGAGTCAGGACAATCCTTTCAGCAATAATTATTCATCATAATTATACTACTTTTTTGTTTTTTTGTCAATGGTTTTTTCCCATAAGAGAGAGCGTCAATGCCTTTTGTGCGTCGTGCTTGGCAAGGGAGAGCAGTTCAACGCGTCTTTCTTGGAAATGACGGGAAATGTCGGTTGGAGCATGGCAGTTCTTATAGGTGGTGTGAGCAAAGGCCGAAAGCTTCGGGTCGTCCGAAATGCAGAGAAAGGGAACACCCGCGCAAAACGCGAGGATGGCGGCGTGAAGCCGCGAGGTGATCACGAGGTCGGCACCGCCGATGAGAGACAAGGCTTCGGAGGCGGTTCGGGTTTCGAAAAGCCGAACCTGTTTGTTCTTACTTTGAAGCTTGGATGCGAGCTTCTTGGTAACGGCAAGGTCGCTTTTGGGATCCATGACCGCAAGAACAATCGGCTGTTGCGTGTTCTGCAAAAGAGAGAGAATGCAATCCAAGGATTCATCGCGGACGCAGGCGAGCAGATAGCCCTTTTTTGTCGTGTGCGGTACGTGCAAGAAAAGAACGGGGTCGGCCGACAAGGTTGCTCCTTTCACATTCATCTTTTGCAAGAGGGCGAGCGAGTAAGGATCTCTCACGGTGATGCAATCCACATGCCGCAAAACGAGTTGGCAAAGCCGATAGGGAATGGTGCTGTGGATGGGGCCGATCCCTGCGGCGTAGAGCATTGTGGGAACGCCGAAGAAGCGTGCTGCCTCCAAGAGCGCAAGGTAATAGAGAAGCGAGCGATTGCTGGTTTTGTTTTGTAGAAGCGAGCCGCCTCCCAGCACGAAAAGTCCTGTGTGCCGTACGGCGTGAAGTGTCTTTATGGGGTGCAGGCGGTTGACGCTTTCCACGCCTGCGTAGAGAACGCCGTTCGGCGTGAGCGCTGATAGGCGTAACGGCGGGAGTGAACGATTCCTTGAGGTGTGCATATCGTTTGCGTCGGGAGAGTGATAGGCTGTGCGGAGCGCGGAGGTGATCGCATGGAGTGTAAGCTCATCCCCGAGATTTCCGTAGCCGTAATATCCCCCAAGAAGAATGTCGCTATCTCTTTCGGTCACGGTGTCGTGCAGGGCGGCGTGATAAACGGCAAGTGTTTTCTCTGCCATGTTCTCGGCGGTGTGATACCGAAGAAGATGCTGCCGCCCCTCGTATGCCGCCTCTTTAGCGAGCGAAGTCGATTGAACGAGATTTAGAATGTCTCTATAGATACACTCCTTTGACATTTTTTGACTTCCTCGCGCACAAAAATTAGTAGCTTCGGCGCGGGCAAGCGTTTCGCCCCTGGCAATGCCGAGATAGCCTTCATTCCCCCCGAGAATGACGGGAACACCGCAGCTCATGGCTTCCAAAGCTGCACGTGAAACACCAACGAAGAGCGTGGCACTTTGCAGATATGGGAGAACGTTCTCTTGGTGGCCGACCGCTCGTACAACCTCTTTTTTACAAAGTTCGTTTGCCTGCTTAGCAAGGTCTTTTATTCGGTTGAGCTCACTGCCGCCTCCCACGATGGAGATACGAAGATTATCGATGCGTTTGGAGAGCAAAGGGGTCAAGTGGCATAAAAGGATAGCTACTTGTGAGCAGTCTGCGTCCAATCGACTTACGGTTACGATGTGGTTTTTCTTTATTGTGTTTCTTTTGGGACAAAAATCGTTTGTGTTTATTCCGTTTTCAATCACCGTGATATTGGCAGAGGGGAGGCCGAAGCTATGAGTAAGGTGTAGGGCAATATCCTTGCTTACGGCAATGGTCCGGCGGGGGAAGTAAGAAAGTATACGCTTGAGCGGATCCTTGGAAAAATAAGCGTGCGCGGTAAAGACAAAGGGGAAGGACATATAACGCAGAAGGAGGGAGCAGAGAAAGGCGCTTTTTCGCGTATGTGCGTGAACGACGTGCGGTTTTTCCTTTCGGATAAATTGTGCAAGATGGGAAAGGGGAGCATTGCCGTAGTGTTCTTGGCGGACTCCCAATGCGGCAAGCTTGTCGGCAATCGCACCTCCGTGTGAGAAAACCGTCACGGAGTGTCCCGAGAGGAACAAAAGGCGCGAAAGCTCATAGATGTGAGTTTCCGCGCCTCCGTTTTCCATGCGGTCGGCAAGAAGGAGTATTTTCATATTTCTTCCTTGTTTTTTGAATTTAGCAGATAGTCGGCAAGGTTGATGACTTGAAGGCCTTTATCCTTGGCGTACCGACAGGTATATGCCGTGCCGCCGCTTTCGTGCTTGCAATAGGCAATACAAAGTGTGCTTCCCTCAACGAGACGGCGGTTGCGCGCGTGCATACATCCCGGTAAGTAACAGTCTGCTATGTATTCCACGCGGTCGGCCAAGCGTAGAATGCGCGCGTAGCGCGCCTTGTTTGCCGCGCTCCAACGTTCCGCCTGTTCGGGACAGGGGAGAAGAAGCTCAAGGCGTATATTTCGTCCGTTTTCTTTCTTTTGAAGCAGGATCTCCGATGCGAGCATATCAAAGCCAAGTGCGCCGCCCGCACGAAAAATAGTATACCCTTGCGTTATCATATTATCCAAAAGGACGTTTAAAATGGAAGCAAGCCTGCGGGGATCGTCCGAAAAGCTTCGGTGTCCCGTGAAGCAACAAATTTTTTCGTCTGTCATGGTTTCTCCTTTGAGGTTGGTATATTTATTGTACCACGAAAGTGGGCGAAAGAAAAGGGATTTTTGAAAAAAACGCTCGTTGTTTTTCGCTTTTTTTCTTCTTTTTTTGCCATCTTTTTCTCACATTTTCCCGTCTATTTTGCAAATTGCGTGTTTTTGAGTGATTTGACGCTCCCGAATGACACCGTTCAACACTCCTCCTTCGACAGAAAAAAGAGGATTTTTGCTGTATGATATTGTCAAAAGAACGCAGGGGATATATCAACCCGAAAAGGAGGAATAAGGATGGAAAACCGTTCGGAAACAACGGAAAATAAAAAGGGCTTTTTTGAAAAAATAGGCTTTGGGCGAAGCGTCCCACAAGGAGAACGCGAGCTACATATTCCTGAGGGAGAAAGATGGATACGTGGGATAGGATGGGCGGTGGCGGCCTTTTTGCTCGGTATATGCCGTCTGCCATTTTCGGTGTTTCCGCTTGGTATGGCCTTTCTTTGCGCGTCGGATCGCTTTGTAGGCTTTTCTGCCGTCGGACTTGCCCTCTCATCGTTTTTTATTCCGATGCCGTGGGGCGTGTATCTTGGGGCCATTTTCCTGACGCTCGGAATGCGGATCTTAACGCGGCTTTTCGTGGATATTCCCGTGCGTACGCGCGAGATCGTTGGGCTTCGGGAGATGCTTGAGCATATCCACGGCAGGCTTTTTTGCGAAAGCTTGTATCTGCGTATGACCTGCTCATGCGTGGCAGTTTTTCTTTTAAGTCTTTACGCTATTGTGACAGGCGGCTTTCGGTATTACGACCTTTTCGGTGCGTTTTTTGCCATGCTCGTGGCACCTCTTGCTACCTTTTTCTATTGCTCGCTTTCGGGGGATATGCCTGTCGGGAGCGTATGGCTTTCACGTATTCGGCGAGTCGCCAAGGCGGTTCTTGCGTTTTCGCTTTGTCTTGCCTTTCGAGACGTGGTGCTCGCTGCTATCCCGCTTGGCATGGCGGCAGCCTTTGTGGCCACGCTGATCCTTTGCCGCAGAGAAGGGCTTCTGATTGGACTTCTTACCGGCGCTCTGTGTGGCGTCTCCTTGGGGCTTTTCCATTTGGTTATCTTTTCGGTGGTGGCACTTACGGCCTTTTGTCTTTTTGAGATATCTCCGTATCTTTCGGCGGGAGTCTCCTTTTTGGTGGGGGGTGTGACGGGTGTGCTTTTGCTGGGGAAGGATAGCTTGCTTGCAATCTTTCTTCCACTGGCACTTGGAGCCACGCTCTATTGCGGATTTGAAAAAATTATGGCGCGTCGTAGCCTTTTCGTCGGTGTGCGGAAAAAGGTGGGAAATGCCGAAGGGGAGCTGATGCGCTTGGAAAAACAGTATACGGCAACCAAGGAGGCGCATCTCGCTCTTTGCCGTTCTTTTGCCACGCTTTCGGAGCGTGCTTTGTCTCTTGGCGATGGACAGGAGGGGGCCAATGCCTTTTCCGAGAGCTATGCCTTTTTCTCAAAGGTGTTTTCGGAGCGTTTGGAGCACTTGGAATTGCAGTACCGCGAGGATAGCGGAAAAACGGTGGCCGTACGGGACAAGCTTCGCGAGCTTGGCTTTGCGGCACGCGAGGTGAGCGTTTGCGGCGAACGAAGCGTGAAGATCTTCGTTTCGGGACTTTCTCCGATCCCCGAGCATAAAAAGCTGCTCTATTTGCAAAAGCAGTTGGGGCGGACGCTGGATGCTTCGCTTACCTTTCCCGTTCTTTCGCCAAGCGGTGATGCTTGCCATCTTTACGCCGAAAGTGCGCCCTGCTTTGATGCGCGCATGGGGGCGGCACAGGCCTCGTGTGAGGGGGTGTCGGGGGACACGGTGAGCGTATTTGAGGACGTGGCCGGCGGGTATTCCTACGCCTTGATCAGCGACGGGATGGGAACGGGGAAGGAGGCCGCGCGCATTTCGGGGGTGAGCGCCGATTTCTTACGATTGCTTTTGAGCGTCGGCGTGGAG
Source organism: Oscillospiraceae bacterium (assembly GCA_015064795.1). Classification (GTDB taxonomy): domain Bacteria; phylum Bacillota; class Clostridia; order Oscillospirales; family CAG-272; genus RGIG8775. Next base: position 10,690 of record SVRO01000007.1, read on the forward strand.
CGCGAGAGCGCACTTCGTATGCTAAATGGTTTTTTGTCGCTTGGACGAAGCAGCGGTGAGAGCGAGTGCAGTACGACGGTGGATCTGATGTGTCTTGATAGGATTTCGGGGCGTGCGAGCTTTCTGAAAAGCGGAGCGTCTCCTACCTACGTTAAGCGCGGCACCAATATTTTTAAGATGGCGGGGGCGACGCTTCCTGTGGGGATCCTGTCGCTCGTGGACGCGAAGCAGATCGAATTTGAAACGCGCGACGGGGACCTTATCGTGCAGTCGAGTGACGGCGTGACCGAAGGGGAGAGTGAGTGCCTATGGCTTTTGGAATATCTCAACGCGACGGACGAGACCGATCCCGAGCGCATGGCGGAATATATCAAGGATGCGGCACTTGCACACGGAGGTCGGGACGATGTTTCGGTGATCGTGACAAAAATTCGGCAGAAAATTTAAAAAAGCACTTTACAAACGCGGAAAATGTGATATAATATAGTATATCTAAAATTGCCGATGAACGGGAAAAAACGGAGCGAGATCATCCAAGAGAGCCGCGGTAGGTGAGAGCGCGGTATGAAATCCCCCGAAAATGTGCACCCGCGAGGCTCCGTCGCGAAGGACTGAGCGATGGACGTTTGACCGCGTTATAGGTCGCAAAGGGATCCTACCCGGGATCCGAAACGGAGTGGAACCGCGTATACTACGCCTCTGTGCCATGGCACAGAGGCTTTTTTGTTGGAAAGGAGTTAAGGTATGAAAATAAAATTGCAGACTTCGTCGCCGCTTTTTGAGACGTTGCTTGACGGTTTGTCCGCGCTTTTAAGCAAGCTGCTCGGATGTGCGAGGTCAATAAAGAAGGAGATCCTAACCGACGTGGAGGCCGTAAAGAGCCGTGACCCCGCGGCAACGAATGGCGTGGAGATCGTGCTTCTCTATTCGGGTGTTCACGCGCTTTTAGCGTATCGCGTTTCGCACAAGCTGTATCTTAGCAAGCATCATTTTTCGGCGCGATTTGTCAGCCAGCTTACCCGCTTTTTGACCGGTATCGAGATCCATCCCGGTGCTACGATCGGCAAGGGACTTTTTATCGATCACGGTATGGGCGTGGTCATCGGTGAGACGGCGGAGATCGGAGACAACTGCACGATCTATCAGGGCGTAACGCTTGGCGGTACGGGTAAGGACGTCGGAAAGCGTCACCCCACGCTTGGCGACAATGTGATGGTGGGTTCGGGGGCGAAGATCCTCGGTCCCGTCAACATCGGCTCCAACGTCAAGGTGGCGTCGGGTGCTGTTGTGCTCGATGATATTCCCGAGCAAAGCACGGCAGTTGGCATCCCCGCAAGAGTGGTGCGCCGCGCGGGCATGAAGGTCGATAATTTGGATCAGATCCACATTCCCGACCCCGTATCGCAGGAGCTTTGCAAGCTGGAGCAGAAGATCAAGCGTCTTGAAGCAGAGCTTGCGGCATTGAAGGAAAACCGCCCCGAGAATGCGGAAAAAGGCTGATTGCTTGTGGCCAATAAATCCGTGCATTGACGAAAGGAGCAACTGTGGGGTGGTTTTTTGAAAATTGGTATGTCATAGTGGGGCTACTATTGGCTCTTTTCCTGCCTATATATCTTGTTGTGATCGCTGTACATTTCAAGCGTGAGGCAAAAAAGTCTTTGGTGCTTTTGGAGAAGGAATGTGCCGAGGCTGACGAGCCGCCGCTTCGTGAGATCCACGGGCGCGTTGTGGAGAAGCACTGTTACTCGGATGTGGCAGGTACCAAAAACGTCCGTGCTTACACCTGCTTTTACTTTCTGTTTCTGACGGACGACGGAGAGACTGTCCGCTATGAGATCGACGAGGAGACCTACCTTGCCATCGAGGAGGATACCGAGGGGATGGTGGGCATCGTGGGCGATCGCTTTTGCGGCTTTTGTCCCGATTGATACGGTTAATTTATTTCAAATGATTTTGGAAAGGATATAGTATGCAAATTTATAATTCTCTTACACACAAAAAGGAAGAACTTGTTCCCAACGAGCCGGGCAAGATCAAAATGTACACCTGTGGCCCCACGGTCTATCATTTCGCGCACATCGGAAATCTGCGCTCGTATATCATGGAGGATGTGCTGGAGAAGCACCTTCGCTTTGTGGGCTATGACGTTTTGCGCGTTATGAATATCACCGATGTCGGTCACCTTTCCAGTGACGGTGATACGGGTGAGGACAAGATGCTCAAGGGTGCCAAGCGCGAGCGCAAGAGCGTGATGGAGATCGCGCAGTACTATACCGACGCCTTTTTTGCCGACTGCAAAAAGCTTGGCATCAAGACGCCCGATATCGTGCAACCCGCCACGGGCTGTATTGCCGAATACATTGAGATTGTAAAGCGCCTCTTGGAGAAGGAGTTTGCTTACGAGGCGGGTGGCAACATCTATTTCGATACCTCGAAGCTGGAGCAGTATTATGCCTTCCACAACTTTGAGGAGGAGGATCTTGAGGTCGGCGTCCGCGAGGGCGTAGAGGCCGACGACAATAAGCGCAACAAGGCCGATTTCGTGCTTTGGTTTACCAAGTCGAAGTTTGACGATCAGGAGCTGAAGTGGGAAAGCCCTTGGGGTATCGGTTACCCCGGTTGGCACATTGAGTGCTCGGGTATTTCCATGAAATATTGCGGTGAGTATTTGGATATCCATTGCGGCGGTATCGACAACGCCTTCCCGCACCACACCAACGAGATCGCGCAAAGTGAGGCATATCTCGGCCACAAGTGGTGCAACTATTGGTTCCATGTGCATCATTTGAATACGGCGGGCGGTAAGATGAGTAAGTCCAAGGGCGAGTTCTTGACGGTCTCGCTTCTTGAGGAGAAGGGATACGATCCGATGGTCTACCGTTTCTTCTGCTTGGGCTCGCATTATCGCAAGTCCTTGGTGTTCTCGTATGAAAATCTTGACAATGCTGCCGCTTCGTATAAAAAGCTGGTGTCCAAGATCGCGTCTTACCTGCCCGAAAAGGACGGCGTGGTCGATAAGGGGGCGTTCGATAAGCACCGCGCTGATTTCTGCGCCGCGCTTGACAACGACCTCAATACCTCGCTTGCCATCACCGCGCTTTACGACGTGCTGAAGGCCGATATTGGCGGAGCCACAAAGCTGGCGCTCGCCCAAGAGTTTGACAAGGTTCTTACCTTGAATCTCATCACCGCGGCCGAGAAGCTGAAGGCCGAGAGCGAGACGGCTACACCTGCCGACGACGAAGCAACGGCTTGGATCCGTGAGCTGATTGAGGCGCGTACCGCCGCCAAGAAGGCCAAGAATTTTGCCGAGGCCGACCGCATTCGTGACGAGCTTTTGGCGCGCGGTGTTACGCTGATCGACACGAGAGAGGGAACCAAGTTCGAGATCAAATCGTGAGGGAAAACGCTATGCTTTCGTTTTTGAAAAAGCACCGCGAGATTCTTGCCTATTTGATCGTTGGCGGCATGACCACGGTGATCGGACTGGGCACCTATTTTCTCATTCTGTTTCTTGCCCGCACGGCAGGTGTGAGAGAGGGAAGTGCGGCGTACGGTGCCGTGCGCGTAGTGGCGCAGATTTTGCAATGGATCTTGGCCGTGCTATTCGCCTACGTTGCCAATAAGAAATGGGTGTTTTGCTACGAGGAGGATCGAACGAAAAAGCAAACGGCGGTCAATTTCGTTTCCTTCGTGACCTCGCGCCTCGTTTCGCTCGGTGCCGATTCGCTCGTGACCTTCGGTACGATCTGGGCGCTGACGGCAAGTGGATATGTGACACGGGAGGTAAAGCTTCTCATACCCATCTCGCTTTCGTCGGATTTTTGGGGCAAGCTTTTGGCGGCCATCGTTGTGGTGATCCTCAATTACGTGCTGGGGAAATTTATCGTTTTTCGTAAAACTCACCAAAAGAAGTCTTGACATTCGTATCAATTTAATTTATAATAGAATATAGCCGAACGATGCTCCGACAGCGAGATTTTTCTCACGGTCGGGGCATTTTTGAATTTAGAGAAAGGAGTGCCGTATGCGAAGAATCTCATGGAATGCGGAAACGCGAGATATCGTTTTTCGCAGCTTGGTTGCGCTTGCGATACTGTTCGTCATCGCGCTGTTGCAGACCTCTTTTTTGCCGTACGTTGATCTCTTTGGCGCGATTCCCGATCTTTTGCTGATTTTCGTGGTCGGCGTCAGCTTTTTTAACGGCGAACGGGTAGGTCTGCCTTTTAGCATGGGGGCAGGGCTGGTTGGCTATTTCCTCGGCGGCGGTGCGGCACTCAGTATTCTTTTTTACTTTCTTTGCGGTGTGCTGGCATCCCGCGGATTTTGGGGAAGAAATTATCTCTCTTGGTGTATGTATATGGGGGCTGCCTGTCTTTTGAAGCTTTTGTGGTCGTTTTTGTACTGCCTTTTGGCTTCGGCCCTGCCACGTCCCTTTGCGGCACTTTGGCAAAGTATACTCCCCGAGCTTTTGGGTACGCTTTTGCTTTCGGCGGTGCTTTACTATCCCGTGAAATTCGCGGCACGCGCGATCAAGAAAAAGAGTGAGCAGTAGGAGGTAGATGCTATGAAAAAGAAGATCTTATACGGGCGATACCTCGCTTTGCTTGGCTTTTTTGCCTGCCTTTGCTTGATTTTTGTGATCCGCTTAGCTTCCTTTCAGTTCTTTGGAGATAACGAGGAGATGTACCGCGAATACGACGTGAAGAATTTTACATATACCGTTACGATCCCTGCGCTTCGCGGTGACATTTGCGATCGCGACGGCAAGATCATCACCACCACCAAGCAGGCCTACGCGCTTGCGTTTGACTATTGGTCGATGCCCGTGGACAAGGAGGAGGCCAACCGCTCGATTCTTGTTTCCCTTGAGGCGCTTCGTGAGACCGATGCCGAAGACAAGCGCACCGAGGACTATTTCCCATTTGATGGGCAATATCCCGATCTCAAATGGAAGGGCGAAGCCAAAACCGAGGGGACGACGCTCTATTCCCGCCTGCATCGTGTGATGGGGCGTCGCAACTTCAAGGAAGACATGACCGACGAGGAAATGGTCACGTGGTACGCCAAAAAGTTCGGCCTGCTGGATAGCAAGGGCGAGCCGCTTTACACGAATGAGGAGATGACCGAGCTTCTTCGCGTGCGCTACAACATGGACGCGGTGGACTTCGGTACCTTCGTGCAGTATCACTTGGCCGATGACGTTTCGCTGGAAACGGTCGCTTACGTCAAGGAAAAGAACGCGTTGGGCATGGTCTTTCCACGCAGTACCGAGCGGCAATACAATTACCCGGGTTATCTTTCGCACATTCTCGGCAGTACGGGTGAGATCACGGCCAATACGCTTGCCTACTATACCGAGCTTGGTTATCCTGCCGATGCCATTGTCGGCACGTCGGGCATCGAGCAATTATTTGAAGAATATCTTCACGGCACCGATGGGGAGATGACGGTCGTGGAGGATAAAAACGGTTACATTATTGACAGCTATGTATCCCGGGAGCCGATTCCCGGCAAGGACGTTTGGCTTTCCATTGACATTGATCTTCAGGTGGCAGCAGAGGACGCGCTTGCCGAGTACGTTGAGCGCTATTCCGAAAACGATTCGGCGGGCGGTGCCTTCGTGGCGATCGATCCGAAGACCAACGGTGTGTTGGTCATGGCCTCTTACCCGACCTACGATCTTATGACCTTTAACAAAGAATACAATAAGCTTTTGGCCGACCCCGCCATTCCGCTTCTTAACCGCGCCCTAAACGGTGTCTACACTCCCGGTTCGACCTTCAAGCTCGGCACCGCGGCGGCAGCACTTGAGGAGAATAAGATCACCACGAGCAGTCAGGTCAACTGCGTTGGCTATTATACGCTTGGAAATTATAAAATGAAGTGCTGGGTGCACCCCGATTCGCACGGCTATGAAAACGTGGTGGACGCGATCACACATTCCTGCAACGTCTTTTTTGCCGAGATGGGTGACCGCCTCGGGATCGACGTAATGAACCGATACTCCAAGGCCTTCGGTCTTGGACAGGCGACGGGCATTGAGCTTTCCGAGTCACTCGGTAACCTTGCGGGCGAGGAGAGCCGTCTGGAGAACGGCGGCGGTGCGTGGTATCCCGCCGACACCGTGATGGCGGCGATCGGTCAGTCGGACAATGCCTTCACCCCGCTTCAGATCTGCAACTACGTGACCACGCTTATGCGCGGTGGCACGCGCTACGAGGTACATATTTTGGACTCGGTACGCGAATATTACACCGACGAGATCCTGTATAGCCGCACACCGAACGTTCTCGGTCAGATCTCGCTCAGTAAGCAAACGGTCTCCACCGTGATGGAGGGCATGAAGAACATGGTGAGCGAGAGCGCGACGGCGACTTATTTGTTTGAGGACATTCCCGTTACCGTGGGCGGTAAAACGGGTACGGCGCAGGTCGGCACCGATAACGATAACGGTCTTTTCGTCTGTACCGCACCCTATAATGCGCCCGAGATCATTTCGGCGTGCGTCATTGAGGGCTCGAATACGGGCCGTTATTCCGAGGGAGTCGCCGCGGCGGTGCTGGAGGCGTACTACGGCGTGAATGACTAAAGAGGGCAGTGCTATGGAAAAGAACTATACCTTTTATAAGGCAACCTATCCGTCATCGGATGGACAAAATACGATCGTTTTCTACCGTTACGTTCCCCGTGAAACCGCACCGCGCGCGATCCTTCAGATCAGCCACGGGATGTGCGAGTATATCGGACGCTACGAGCCCTTTGCCGACTACCTTTGCGGACTCGGCTACGTCGTTGCGGGCAACGATCATCTCGGCCATGGCGAGACGGCGAAAAACGAGGCCGATCTCGGCTTTACGGGCGGCGCGGAATGCTTGGTGGATGATCTATACCGTCTGACCGAACGGCTGAAGGAGGAACATCCCGAACTTCCCGTCGTTCTTTTCGGACATAGTATGGGCTCCTTCGTGGTGCGCCGTTATCTTGAAAAATATCCCGACGCCGCAGATGCCGCCATTATCAGCGGTACGGGCGGTCCCGATAGCCCGACGGGCTTTGGCAAGCTGCTTACGCGCACCTTGATGCTATTTCACGGTGAGCGTTACCGCAGTGCCTTCGTGAAGAACGTGGCTTTTATGGGCTACAACAAGCATTTTGAAAGCGAAAATTGCAAGGACGCATGGATCTCTCGCGACCGTGAGATCGTAGCGCGCTACGGCAAGGATCCTCTTTGTCAGTTCACCTTTACGCTTCGCGGCTATTATGACCTTTTCGAGCTTCTCGGAAAGGTGTCGAAAAAAACGTGGGCGGGGAAGCTCAAAAAGGATCTGCCGATCCTTATGATCAGCGGGGACGACGATCCCGTGGGATCGTACGGCGTCGGTGTGAAAAAGATCTATGACCGTATGCTTGCCGCCGAAATGTCCGACGTGACCTTAAGGCTTTATGAGGGCGCGCGGCACGAGGTCTTGAACGAGACCAATCGTGTCGAGGTCTTTGCGGATATTGCCGCTTGGCTGGCAGAGAAAATTTGACGGAGAAATCATATGGGAAACACCTTTTATTTTGCTTGGGAGGCCGAAGTGCTTCGCTTCGTGCAGGCGTTGCTCGGGGATTTTGGCGTAAAGCTTGCTGAGCTTGTCACCATGTTTGGTGAGGAGCTCATCCTTGTTGGTGTGCTTGGCTTTTTGTATTGGAGCTACGATAAAAAATTCGGCATCTTTGTAGGGACGAACATCATTACGGCACTCGTGCTGAACCCGATGATAAAGAACGTGTTTTTGCGCCGCCGCCCCTATCTTGACGTGGCGGGCGTGGAGTGCCTGCGCCCCATCCGTGAGGGAGCGGAGCTTTCCGACCTTGCGGCCCAAGGATATTCCTTCCCAAGCGGACACTCCACAAGTGCCGCGGCGGTCTACGCCTCGCTTCCGTTTTATCGCCGTCGGGGGTGGCTTGTTGCCATTGCCATCGTCCTACCGCTTTTGGTTGGACTTTCGCGCGTTTGCCTCGGCGTACATTACCCGACCGACGTGCTCGCCGGTTGGCTTCTCGGCCTTTTCTGCGTAATACTTATGAGCTTTTTGCAAAGGAAGATCAAGCGGCGCTGGATCCTTTATGCCGTTATAACCGCCCTCTCGCTCATCGGTTGCTTTTACTGCACGAGTGAGGACTATTTTACCGCGCTCGGTATGATGATCGGCTTTTTCGCGGGCAATCTTTTTGAGGAAAGATTCGTGCGCTTTGAGGATGACCGTCGTCCGCTTGTTATGCTCGTTCGATTCATCGGTGGCGTGGTCATTTTCCTTGGACTGAACGCAGCTCTCAAGCTTCCGTTCCCGAGCGACCTTTTGTCCTCGGCGACGCCCCTCTCTTACGCGATCTGCGTTTGCCGCTATGCCATCGTCCTTTTCGTTGACGTAGCTCTTTACCCGATGCTTTTTAAGCTTTTGAAAAAGACCAAATAAATCAAAGAAAAAGCTCCTCGAATTGTACAGTTACAATTCGAGGAGTTTTTTTATTTACCCGTCGAGCCGAAGCCGCCCGCGCCGCGCACGGTGTCTTCCAACGTCTCGGCTTCTATAAAGCTTGCCGCAAGGAAGGGCATAATGACCAGCTGCGCGATACGCTCACCGTGTGAGATGATCTGTGTCTCACCCGAATGGTTGTGAAGTGCTACCATGACCTCACCGCGATAGTCGGCGTCTACCACGCCCACCTTGTTGGCGGGGGCAAGGCCGCGTTTTGTGGCAAGTCCGCTACGCGCGAAGATCATGCCCGCATAGCCCACGGGGATTTCCATGGCAAGCCCTGTGCGAATAAGGGCCGTTTCACCTGCGCGGATTTCGATATCGCCCTCGCAGCAGCAGGCGTAAAGGTCGGCACCTGCCGAAAACTCGGTTGCATATTTGGGGAGCGTTGCGTTTTCGCATATTTTTTTAATTTTAACTTCCATAATTCTTCTCCTGCGTTTACTTCTTTTTTATTTTAACATTTGTTTTTCGGTTTGTCAATCACGAAATGTATAATATCTTCCATAGGAGGCACAATAATGCTGACAAAGTAAAGGAGGATCGTATGGAAACTACGCAAAAAGAAAAGATCAGCACGGCAGAGCTATATCAGGAAATCTACAAGGGCTGTAAAATGGGCGGGGAATCGATCGTAAATCTGCTTCCCAAGGTGACCGACGATGGCCTGCGGAGCGAGCTTACCGCCCAGCTCGAGCGTTACGAGGAGTTCGCCTCCCGCGCACGAGACGGACTTTTTGAGATGGACAAGACGGCCAAGGAGGAGAATCTTCTCACCAAGCTTTCGGCCAAGATGGGCGTGATGATGAACACCATGATCGACGCCACAAGCTCGCACATCGCGCAAATGATCATCGAGGGCTGCAGCATGGGAATCACCGAGCTTATTAAGGCCATTCACGCCCACGACGAGAGCGACGAGGCGGAGAAGCTTGCCCGTGACGTGATCTCCTTTGAGGAAAGCTGTACCGAAAATATGAAGAAATATTTATAAGGAGAAAAACATGGCACAGATTACTACCAAAGAACTCGGCGCGATCGGAGACGGTCTTTCGCTGGAGGAAAATTTGATTGCTAAATACCGCTTTTATGCCTGTACGACAGACGATAGCGCGCTCAAGGACAAATACGAGCAGATGGCCGAGTCGCACCAGCGCCATTACGATGAGCTTTTTTCGCATTTGAAATAAGGAGTGAAGATGATGAATAACAACTGTAGCATGGATGATAAGATCCGCCTTTTTGACCTGCTTTCTGCCGAAAAGTATATGGCAAGCGTCTACAACGCCGACCTGATGGAGTGTGCCACGCCCGAGGTGGCAAATTGCTTTTGTAATATTTTAGAGGATGAGCACCGTATGCAAAAGCAGATCTTCGAGGAGCTTTCCTCGCGCGGTCTGTATCCCACCGAAAAGGCACCCGAGGACAAGATCAACCAGACGAAGACTAAATATGCACAGAAAGTAACCGTTTGAGAAAAAGCGCGCACCGTGTGGTGCGCGTTTTTTAATAAATCGTGAAGTCACAAGGGAATAGGTAGAAATGGGGCTAAAATATGGCAAAAGTGGGGCGTGAGAGTTAGAATTTGGGTGATTTGGCATCATTTGTGGGTTGAAAGGAAAATCAAGGTATGGTAGGATAATTGCAGGAAAAGAAAAACGATTTCCGACATGAAAGGAGAAAACCATGAGAAAAACCAGAAGACCGATCGCCGCACTATGCGCCTTTTTATCGGTGCTATGCCTGCTATCCGTGCTCGCCTTGCCGACCTTCGCCGCCGCACCGCCGATTCCCATTTCGCTGGATAACGGGAAAACGGTAAACGGGGAGCTGATCGACTCGACGACTTACATACCGCTTCGTCGGTTTTGCGATACGATGGGCGGCGCCACGATCGAGTGGAACGCGCGGACAAGCACCGCGACGGTTACCGATTCTTCACGCGGCTTACATATGACCGTGAAGCAGGGAAGCGAGTATATCGAGGTCAACGGCCGCTATTTTTACGCACCCTCACGGATCCGCAACGTAGGCGGTTCGCTTTACGTGCCGATCCGACCGCTCGCCAAGGCATACTCTCTTGAGGTTACCTGGAGCAACGCTACACGCTCGGTGGCACTCAAGTCCACGGGCAAAAAGCTCGTGAGCGGTGACGCTTTTTACGTCGAGGATGAGGTGTATTGGCTCTCGCGCATTATTCACGCCGAGTCGGGAAGCGAGCCCTTCCGCGGCAAGATCGCGGTAGGAAACGTGGTACTCAACCGCGTGAGAAGTCCTCAGTATCCGAACACCATCTACGGCGTTATTTTTGACCGCCGCTACGGCACACAGTTCTCGCCCGTTTCCTTCGGTACGATCTACCGCACGCCATCGGCCGAGAGCGTGATCGCCGCCAAGATCTGCCTTGAAGGCTATACGCTTTCGGAGGACATTCTGTTCTTTATGAACCCGCGCCTTTCCACGACCAACTGGATCGCCGAGAACCGCCCCTACGCCTTCACCATCGGCCGCCACGACTTTTATTATTAATAGAGAAGCTCCGCCCCGATGGCAAAGCCATCGGGGCGGAGCTTAATTCATAGAGCGGTGGATCAGCGAGAGATGAAAAGAGAGGGATTGATTTTCTACTATTGACACGGCGAAAATATTGTGGTATAATAATTGTGCCAAACGAACTAAATATATACAGTGCTATGGGGGTATTTTCTTTTTAGGGATACGTATACCCTTTTTCGATCATACTCTTTACGATAAATTTGATAAAATGCAAATTCCACGTAGAGAGTATAGCAATATACCCATTACTGTATACGGTTCGTTTGGCGACAACCGGAGTTTGCGTTTTTGTGCGATGGCTTCGGCTGTCGCACTTTTTATTTTCCGAGGTGATGGATTGGTTTTGTAAAACAAAAATGCCGACTTCGATTTGTTACCACACACATTAAAAAACGCGGGGCACGCCTTTGGCGTGCCCTATGTTTCTGGTGGAGATGGCGCGTAACTGCTCATTCTCACGGAAGGGGGTATATGGATAACTTTACTGCCATAGGCCACAAAACGAGAATGGAAAGCAAATGGTCGCAATTTGTACTTGAATTGGAACTATATTTTTGCTATGATATCACGATTTTCGTCTAATATTTCACCAGTTAAGTGGTAGCCATCTCCGACAGGAACGCAAATAAATTTGTACCGGAGCAGATTGCTTTTGTCAAATGGTTTTATGATTTCCGGGGCACAATAATCGCTCTTTGCACCGTATGCAACAAGCAAGATAAGAAACCGGCTACGATATTCCCAAAGGTGGTCATAATCATCGTTAAAAATGGAACACACAACATATGAAAATAAGTTTTCATTTTCAACGATCATACAAGGATCAGCGCCGTAGTCTAACATAAGTTGAGCTATTTGAAGCCGTTTTTCTTCGCATTGATATGCCAGCATATCATCCTCTTCATAAGTGCTGTCGGGATAATCGTTATACTGCAAATCCCAAAGTGGATTTTCATCGTTGCAGATCATATTGGGATTAGCCCCGTTTTCCAAAAGCAAATTTACCATTTTTAGATTAGAGTTAGAGGTTGCTTCTGACAAAAATGTGGTTTTTCGCTCCCAGCTCCAAGTGGGATCAATAATAATCTCATTTATGTCAATTTGAGAAATTAAACTTTTGGCTTCTGACAGATCAAACTCCTCATTTTGACACAATTCAAATAGCCTCTTTGAAATTTGGCTCATAGCGTTGTCACCTCTTTTTTTCAATTATACCACAAAAATATGAATTTTCAATTACATCTTTTGAGTTGCCGCCAAAGAGAACACCGCCATAGCAAGTAAATCTTGCCGTGGCGGTATTCTTTGTCATTTTAAAAATGACGTGTTAATGAATGGTGGAGATGGGGGGAATATCCGCACACACTATACTGCGGTTTTTGCATTTTGAAAATCACAATATATTGTGCAAAAATCCACCTTGAAGCAATTTAGTAACATTTTGCCCTCAATATCCACTCTCCTCAAGCAGCTTTTTCTTCTGCTGCTGCGTCAGCTTCAGCGTCTGAATGTGCGCCTTCACCTTGTCCTCGCCCGAAGAATTTTTGTACCCAAGAAAGCCCATGATCATGTGCTTCTGCGCCGCCTTCAAATCGAGCGACGCCACATAGTCGTGTACCTTCTTTTTGAGTGAGCCGGCAATCGTCTTTCCGTTCTCATCCTTGTCGCTCTCAAAGCTCTTGGCCGTGGCCACCGCCAGCGCAAACATCGGCGCGTCGATTGCCGCCGCAAAGAGCGAGCTCTTTCCAAGTCCGTCACCCACGTGCTCATGGATCGCCGCATCATAGTAGAGATCATAGACCAATCCAAGCGCCTTCGCTTTCACAGCATCACTCGCCGAGGCAAAGCTTCGGTATTTCACAAGCCGCGCCGCCATCTCGTGCGCCTGCGCATAGGTCGCCTCAAACGCCTTCTTTTGCTTGGCGTCAAGCTCATAGACCTTACCCTCATAAGTAAACGAGGACTTCACGCTCCGCGGCACCACGTCGTAGCCCGCCGCGATCAGATCACGCATGGACTGCCGAAGTGCCTTGTCGGTCATGCCGCCCACACCCTCGTCCATCATAAGCCCCGCAATCGTCGCCACCATGCCCTCGTCGCCCCTCTCGATCGCCGCCGCAAGATCCTTGCGATAGCTCTTGGAGTAGAAAAGATCGTCCATCTTGTAGCCGGCCTCCGGGGAAACGACGTTGATCACGCCATACGAATAATTATACACGTTTCGCACAGGCACACCAAGCACCATGCCGGCGGAATAGAAGGCGTTCCGAATCGCCTTAGCGGTCTTCCTCGAGTCCCACTCGCCGCCGATCGCGTCCTGTCCGAGCGCAAAGATGTCCGACGCGCTCTTCATCAGATCGTTCACCGCCGAAAAAGCATAATAGTCAATGTCGTATCCGTCCATAAAGTAGGACGCCACGTCACGAATGAGCGGCAGACCGCCAATGAGATTGCCGGCCACGTCGCCGACGATGTTTTCCACCACCTCGTCCTTGTCCTTCTTGTTGAGAAGTCGGCGGACGAGCTGCGCGATCAGAGCCATCAGCAAGGCAGAGGAGAGAAGTGCCCCAACCGAACGGCGCACCTTCTTTTCCGCGCGCTTCAGCTCTCTCTGATAGCGCTCAATCTCGGCGGTGTTGCCCGCATCTTTCGAGAGCTTGAGCATCCGTCGAAGCGTGGAGGCCTCTCCGAAGGCATCGAGCACGCGCCCAAAGACCTTCATCGCGTCAGCCGAGAACATAGTCAGCGTCTTGTCGATCTCGTTATTCGACCGCATGGCCGCCGATCGCTCGGTCGCCAAGGAGTTTTGCTGCGTCTCAAGAATGACTCTCTCAAGAAGCTCCCCGGCCTTGACCTTGTTGTCCTTGGTGCCAAGCGCACCGCCTCCGTTCTTCGCCACCTGCACCTGACAAGCGGCGAACAAGCGCTCGATCACGAAGCGGTCAACCGCGCCGATCGGCTTCATCAGAAGATCTCCGAAGCCCGACACCTTCTCAAGCACACCCTGCGCAAGCGCGGCCGTGTTCTCGGTGTTTCTCAGCTGCGCCAGCGCACAGAATTCGTCCACATCCTTCGCATTCACCGAGAAGCCCTTTAAGATGCAGTCCGCATCCAAAATGCTTCCCGAGGCGGCCAGTGAGGAGAGCTGCGTCACCCACACCTTGGGGTTGGCGCCGAGCAGATATTTTGCATATCCGCTGCGGAGCGCCGGGAGAAGCCTGTCAAGAATCGTGTCCTTGCCACCAAGGCGAATGCCCTGCACGTCAGAGATCAGCTTCTTGAAATATGCCTCATTTCCGGTCCACGCCGATGCGCTCTCGGTTTTTATGCTCTGCACCTTGCCGCCTGCGTCCTCATTCACGTTCAGCGAGTAGAGCACGTCGAAGGTATCGATCACCGTCGAAAGCTTCGCGTATTGCGAAACGCCGCGCACGTGCCGGTTAAGGATGGCATCCACGTCGTTGATCCACAACTCGCCCGCCGCCTTCTCCACTGTGTCCTTGTTAAAGGACTTGGAGCTTACGCAGTCCAGCTCATCCTTTATGCTCGTCGCATCGACGCTGTGCGATACGTAGGCGCGCGCGATAGGGAAGTAGTATCCCTCGATCGTGTTGGAATAGCCGTGACGGATCATGTCGGTCTTGTGCTTGGCATCCTTGCATTTCGCGAGAGCCTCCTCCACAAGTCCAATGTACTTCTTTTCGTCCTCGGTGAATTGCTTGTAAAGGTTGTCGCGCGCCTCCTTGGCGGCCGCCGCCAGCTGATCGTCGGCGATCTCCGCGATCGGCGCAAAGCCCTCCACGCGCATCTCCTTCGCATCCTCGGAAAGCTTAAAGGCGTAACCCTTCCGCGCAAGGCCGAGAACCGCTTGATCGCGTCCGAGCGTCATATAGAGCGAGATCGCCTTGGCAAGCGGCACCTCCGCGCCGCCCCAGGCCTTGACCGTCTTCTGCTTGAGATCTCCGAGGAATTTCTTGTGCTCCGAATAGAATTTCTCCACCGGCTCAAAAATCTTCATCTCAAGCACCGCCGCTTCAATAGCCGCGCGGCGAATGTCCGAAAGCGATTCGGTAAAGAAGCCGTGCTTGTCGTAGCAGTCCATGTACCGCACCAGCGCCATCGGGTCGCCGTACGACGCGTAGTACGCCTCAAACCACTTGCGAAGCGTGCCGGGGCTTTTCCGCTTTCGCTCGGAGAATTTCCGAATATATCCCCTCGCCAGCTCCGGTGCATCCACGTACTTGCCCGCGCGCCATACCTTGTTATAGTTCTTTACGAAGTGCGTAAAATAATCGATCACGCTCTCCAGCGCCCGTAGCTCCTCCGAGTCAAAGATCGACTCCGACGAGAGCTCGCGCAGAAGCAGCTTGACGTTCGCATCGTACTCCTTGCCGAGATTCTTCACCGTGTAGAGCTCGTGAAGCTTTTTAAGGTCCGATGTCTTAAAGCGCTCCATAAGCCCGTCAAGGATCGCATCCTCGGCCTCGGTATGTACGCGCTCATTCTTCGCCAAATTCTTAAGGGCGGCCGCCATGCTCTCGTCGTAAAGTCCGGGCGTTCCCTTGATCAGCGTGTTGTTTTCGTCCGTATACCACGCATGGAGCGCCGCCAGGATCCTTCGCGTGCCGCGGCGGTTGAGATTGCCGCGAAAACGGATCCTTGAGAGACGGAAGATCGAGCCCTTGAATTTCTCAATCTCGGTGCGGCTCTGCGTAGCACTCAGAAACGCGCCCTTTTTCAACTCGTCAAGATCCTTTACCTTGTCAAGAAGACGGTTGGTGATGTGGTTACGGTCAACTTCATTGAGATATCTCTTTTTCCAATACTCCGCCCACCCCTCGGCACTCGAAAGCTTCCTGTGAAAAAGATTGAAGTCTATGGTTTTCGTCCCTTTTTCCTCGTAGGCTTGCAGAATGTCCTTTGAGATCTTTTCTCGAAGCCCCTCACGCTCCTCGGCAGATATGCTCTTTCTCAAAAGCGTGTTGGCGCTTTCTTCGATCACGCCTTTGGCTTTCTTATCCATATCATAGATCTCAAAGAAGATTTCCGCAGGATCTGTCGAGCTAAGGAAAATTTCTTTTTCGGAAAGCTCAGCAAAAACCGTCTCAAGCTCCACAATTGCCGTGCCCTTTTGTTTGCCCCAAAGGAGATAAGGAGAGGTTTCCTTTCCGAATCTCTTTTTTATCTCTCCTTTTATGCCGTCAAGGTCAAGCTTGCGGTAATAAGGCTTCAGCGCGGCGATTGTATCCGCTGCTTTTTGCACGTTTTGGTTCGCTTCAAGCGTTTCCATCACCATATTATCGAGCACAAAATCGGCAACGTTGAGCGCCGCACGCTCGCGCGCCTGCTCATCTTCTGCCGTATTCAGCGCCTTCCACAGAATGTCAGTCGCTTCTTTTTTGGATTTGCCCTTCAAGCTTGCATAGGCATCCGTGAACGCAAAAAGCTCTTTTACCGTTTCCTCAAGCGTAGCCGAAGCATCTGCCCTACGGTAGAGTTTCTTGGATTTGCGCTCGTCCGAAACTTTTTTCGCATTTTCTGTTGACTTTTCAGAATTTTGTGATATACTATTATTAGCAGAGACGAGCTGAGAATTGGGTAACGGCAATTGTAGCCTATTGACCTTCAACCAGTTATCGACTCTGCTTTTGTTTTCGTCAACAAAACGAATAACGCTGGTGTTTATCATATTTTGCGCATTGGTTCGCGCATATGCACTCGCCACTTTAATGACGTCTACATATGATGTTTTTCCACTCCTTGTCGTCGGGTTAAGCTCAAGAGCCATCATAATAGGCTTGTTTTTTGCGTAAACTTCGCCAAGCAGAACAAGTCTGCCCGGAACAGTTTTTGAATCAAGAATAAGAACAGGAGAATTAAGAAGATCAGGAAGTCTTTTTATCACACTCTTTGTCATTTCGGGGTGGCTTTTTAAAATGCTTTTTATTTTTGTTGCATCAATCCGAACTTGTTTTTTTCCTATCTTTTTTCCTTCAATTTCAATATTTGACAAACAAGAAGGCGTTTCCCCCAAAACAAATGCAAAACCTTCAGTCTTTTCATCCCATGCATCGATGCGTTTTTGGAACAATTCCGAGAAATTGAAACCCTTTGCCTTCCTCTCGTCTCCTTCGCTGTCAACGCCTTTTTCGGTGTCGGCGGCCTTTTCTTTTTCCTCATCATCCACCATCGAGGAAACCTTCACACCACTTCCGGCGGCATCCACCGCCTTGACGTAGGACTTATAGAGCCCCGAGAGATACTTCTGCGTCTCTTTGCTCACGCCTGCCGCTTTGCCCATGTCCGCCGCCTTCAGCGCCGAAACAAAGCGCTTCCACGCGCCATCGTTCCGCGCGCTCATACGCTCCACAAAATAGGAGTTTCCGAGAAGATCTCCAATCATGTTAGATACAAGCTCGGTGTCGGCCACGTAGCGATTCTGCTCCCGAGAGAGATCTCTATCCCAATATTGCCGAATGATCTCTCGGCGCCTCTGAACACGGTCGCCGATCAAGGCCTTGATCTCTTCGGGGGCGCTCTCGTCAGAATAGATCTTCTGCACCTCGTCGAGCATCGCCGTATAGGCCGCCGTGCCCTCCGCCTTGTGCGCCACCTCGTGAAGCGCGATCGCGCGCGCCACGTCCTCGGTGTTAAAGGTCGAGCCGTCAAATTCGCCGTTCGAGATGTAGATCACGTCCTCGTCGGGATTATACAGGGCATTGTCGCCCTCGATGGCATCGGTGACCACTACGTTGGCACTCTTGCCAACCGCCTTGAGCACCGTCTCCTTGGCGGTCTTGGCGCTCTCGCTCACCTGCACGTCGGCGCTGATCGGCGCGTGCGCGAGATTGCCCGAGATCGCGCGAAGGGAAGAGGAAACCGCCTCATTGTTTACGTTCTCCGCCACTTTGGCCTTCAGCGTTCCGTCCTTCGGGTCAAAAGCAAGCTTATGTACGCCGATGCTCTCAAGGTATTTGGTGCGCTTCTCGGGCTCCATTTGCATAAGCTGATAGGATGCCCCCTCGTAGCCGCTTAAGA